>JADZAN010000023.1 GCA_020852815.1 Gemmatimonadaceae bacterium
GCTGGGATCCATTTGTCCGTGCACCGCGCGCCGAGCGGTCGTGGTGGCGCGCGGGCGCGCGGGCGCGGGGAACATCGCGCTCACGCGAAGCCGCGAAGACAGAGTGGCGACATGCTTTCGTGCTATCAGCGCGAATTCGCTCCGCGCCCCCGTCCACCTTCCCAGCGAACGCTGGGATCCGTTTGTCCGTGCACCGCGCGCCGAGCGGTCGTGGTGGCGCGCGGGCGATCTGACTCACGCGAGCTCGCGAAAGCGGCGTGCAGGGCGTGGCGGCTCCGGGGGTCTCGATCGCGCAGTTCTCGAGGAAATCGACGTTGCCCTCGGGCACCCCACGGGTTCGTCGAGATGTTGAGCGTCATAATGAACACCCAACCGTCATCGTGGAACCGCCAGTGGTGAGCTGCACCCCATTGGCAATGACGTGGCAGGCGCCGAACGCCAGGTACTTGCTGCAGGTGAACGCTGCAGAGGAAGTGTAGTCCGTCTGGTATATCCAGTTCCCATTCGGCAGCTGCACCCACCCCACCGCACGCGCGGTCGACGGTGTCGCGACTGATGTTCCCGCGAAGACAAGCGCGACCACGAGCGCTCGCCGAACCCAGTTCCTCCCCATGTCGTCTCCTCCTGGACTGATCGTCACTCCGCGGACCGATCGCGGGAGGATCGCGTGGACACGGATGGTAACAACTCCCGCTGACACCAACTCTGCGTTGCCCCGTCCCCAGATTCGGCGGCTCCGCGAGCGCCGATCTACTTCGCGCCGACGCGACCGCCCAGCGCGCGGTGCACGGAGAAATGGATCCCAGCTTTCGCTGGGAAGGGGGGTGGGGGCGCCGGGTGTTGCGCGCATAGCGTGCAATCACCTCGCCACGCCGCCTTCGCCGCCTTCGCCGCCTTCGCCGATTCGCAGCTTCGCGGCTTCGCCGATTCGCAGCTTCGCGGCCTAGCGGCTTCGCGGCCTAGCGGCTTCGCGGCGTCTCGGCTTCGTGCCTTCGTGTCTTCGTGTGAGCCCGATCATTCCCGCGCCCCCACGACCGCCCAGCGCGCGGTGCACCGACAAATGGGTCCCAGCTTTCGCTGGGAAAATGGGCGGGGGCGCCGGGCGTGGCGCGCGCAGCGTGCAATCACCTCGCCACAACGCCTTCGTGCCTTCGTGCCTTCGTGCCTTCGTGTCTTCGCGTCAGCCTCACAATCCCGTCCCCCGTCCCCCGTCCTCCCCGCCCTACGGCGCCACCGCGCAGTACTTCCCCCCACGACAATACTCGGGCACGAACGTCTCGCTCTCCACGAACCACGTCCCGTCGATCCGTCGCCATTTGGCGTAGTAGCTGCCGCCGATCGCAATCGCGCCGTCGCTGTCGCGCCACGAACCGGTCCACGTCCCCGACTCGGCGGCCATTTCCCATGGGGCAAAGACGCGGATGTCGCGCGGCGAGCGGCGGTAGGTAACGTCGGGGCGCGAGGCGAACTGCTCCGCGAAGCGGTCGAGCATGGCCTGTCGACCGATGCTCTGCGACGAGTTGGAGGAGACGACGACCAGGTGAGGCGCGAGGATGGCGCCGATGCCGGCGGTGTCGTGCCGGGCGATCGCCTCGTTGGAGCGCGCGCGCGCAGCGCGGATCTCGGCGGCCGCGCGCGCCGCTGCCTTCGGCGTTGCCGCTGGGTGGGGCGCGGTGCCTTGCGCCTGTGCCCCAACTGCGAGCAGCAGCGGCGCTACGAAGAGGAGGACCGCAGCAACGCCGCCCGCACGGCCCGTCGCTCGCGCCGGTAGCGGGACGCGTGAGGCGACTCCGGCGGGTTCGCGCGCGCAGTCACGCCCAGACCTCATGTCTCGCGCCCGCGGTCCCGCGCGGTGGCGGCGTCCAACTCGGTCAGGAACAACTCCCACGCCTTGATGAGCGGCGATGTGGAGCGCTTCTCGGCCATTCCCATCTCTCCGTAGGTTGTCGTGCTCCCGCGCGGAATGAAGATGGGATCCCAGCTGTTGCGGTTGTATTCGCCGCGCGCGGCCTGGGCTACCTCGCCGGTAGTCTCGCCGCGGAAGATGTGGATGCGGCGTCCATCGCAGTATCCCAGATAGGCGCGGGCAACCGCCTGGCGCGAGTCGCCGTCCCGCAGGAAGGCGGTCATGCGGTCCTGTAGCGACCGCCATACGATGCGCCCGAAAACGCCGGGAAAGTCCTTGGCGTGATCGAAGAAGAGCCCGCCATGCTCCACGACGCACGGATGGTGCACGAGCCGGTAGGCCTCGTACGCCTTGAGGCGCACGACGTCCTCGAGGGCGGGCGAGAGGATCTCCTGCACGTTCTCGCGCACGGGCATCAGCTCGATGTCCAGCGGGGCCTTGGCGGCCCGCAGCTGCAACATGTCCGTGATCTCCTCGATCTTGGATTCGTTGCGGCTGACAAAGTAGAGCTTCATGTCAACGCCTCCAGGAACTGGGCGGTGCTCCCCGACTTGTCCACGGTGTCGAGCTCGATGACGGCCACGCCCCACTGCGCGAGGATGGTGCGCTGGATCTCCCCGGTGCCGAACGTCGTCAGGAACGCGGCCGGGACATCGCGCCGCCCGGTGCGCCGAGCCGCACGCCGTAGTTTGTTCAGCTTGTACATCAGGTAGCGGATGTTGATGTCGCTGAACGAGTAGCCGAGGAAGAGGAGCGACCCGCGCAACGTGTCGCCGCGCAGCTTGATGTCCAGCGCGGACTCGAACTCCAGGCGCTCGAAGTAGGACGACTCCGTCAGCACCAACGACGCGTCGTCGCTGAAGGTCCCGTGGAACTTGACGACGTGCGTCGCGTCGGCGGGGGCGCGGGCGATGTCGTCGATCCCGGCAATGGCATGGCAGCGCGACCCGTGCAATCCAAAGGCGCGCTCGATGATCTCGTCGTAGTTGGTCGTATAGATGAGCGGGAGCTTCATGTCGACGAGCGCCCGGTGCGAGCGCGAATCCCGGATGGTGTCGTCGGCCGGGTTGAAGGCGCGGTCCATGAGGCTGCGCAACGGCCCGATGCTCCCCTTCGAGGCTACGTAGTACTCCGCCAACTGCAAGTCGGTGCCGTTCAACTTGAAGACGTCGGGATCGTAGCCGAGCTGTTCGCCCACGAGCCCGATCAGGTTTCCCCAGTCGGGAAGGCCGAGCGGCCTGGACAGCCCCGAGCCCACGAAGGGAATCAGCCTGCCCGCGGCGCGCAGGTCGCGCAGCACATCGAGATGTTCTTCCGGTACGTGACTCATGAGGGTGCAGGGAGACATGAGGGGCGCGACGCGCCAACTTGGCACCTTGCCGAACAGTCGGCAACGCTGTCCTATGGCGCGCCCGTCCCGATCCACACACTGTCGAAGCCGTTCACGCCCACTGCGGAGCACGCCACTGTCCACGACCGACCTGCGAGAGGCGTTGGCCCAGGCGCACCCCACGGCCCATGCCTGGGCGCTGCGCTGCTGCCAGGGGAATCGCGGCGACGCAGAGGATGTGCTGCACACGACATACTGCAAGGTGCTGGACGGCAAGGCACGATTTGAGGGGAGGTCGAGCTTCAACACCTGGTTGTTTGGGGTGATTCGGCGCACGGCGCAGGAACAAGCACGCTGGCAATGGCTGAGCATGGCTCGCCTGGAGCGTTGGTGGCGCGACGCCCAGGGAGACGACGGCGCGGACATGTCGCCGGCGGAGGACCAGCGTATCGCCGGGTTGCAGGCGGCACTGGTCCGACTGTCCCGTCGGCAGCAGGAGGTGCTGCACCTGGTCTTCTACCAGGGGCTCACGATCCAGGAATCGGCCGACGTGATGGGGCTCCCGGTGGGGACGGCGCGCACGCACTACGAACGAGGGAAGGCGCGGTTGCGCCTCCTGTTGCAGAGAGAGGATGCATGACGCACGAGAAGAACCACCACGACCGCCAGGGACAGCAGCCGCGCGCTGCCGACGAGTTGCACCTGCGGGAGACGTTCGCCGCGATGCGCGAGCGGGATGCCGCCCGGGCGCCAGCGTTCCAGCGCGTCCTTCGCGGCGAAGTGCGGCGCGGTACCAACACGCCCCGACGCATCACCAGCCGCTGGATCCCGGCGTTGGCGTTAGGCGCGGCGGCCGTAGTCGCGGTGGCGATGGCGCTCTCGACCTGGCGCGGCACCAATGCCACCGCGACCATCGCAACGGCCGAGGCGCCCACCGTTATGCCCTCGCTCGCCTTCGTGCCCGGCTCGATGCGCGTCCCCACCGACTACTTCCTCGACCTCATCGTGGCGTCCGCGACCGA
The DNA here is from genome assembly GCA_020852815.1 of Gemmatimonadaceae bacterium. NCBI lineage: Bacteria > Pseudomonadati > Gemmatimonadota > Gemmatimonadia > Gemmatimonadales > Gemmatimonadaceae > Gemmatimonadaceae bacterium. The sequence goes on from JADZAN010000023.1 coordinate 4,259, forward strand.
CGAGATTCCCTCGATCGGCGAAATCGACTGGTACCCGCTGGTGCCGGCAGACGGCGGCAGCAGCGCCGAGCAACTAGATGGCAAGGCGCCCACCGCGCACGACTCGATGACCCACGGGGTCCCCAACGCTCGCAGGAGGAACTGACATGCCCCGCCGTGTGCCCACGCGTCTCATGCTCGCCGCCAGCATGGCGTTGCTCCTGGCGGCGGTGCTCGCCACGTCCGCGAGCGCGCAAGCCAAGTCCGACGACGCCTTCGCCAAGGCCTTCTTCGACCCGCAACTCGTGCTCAAGCACGCCAACGCGATCGGGCTCACTGCGCAGCAGCGCAAGGCGATCCTGGACGAGATGAAGGCGACGCAGGTTGCGCTCGTCCCGCTGCAGGTCGACATGGCCGATCCCGCGCTCGAACTGCAGGGGATCATCGAGGCGACGCGCGTCGACGAGGCCAAGGCGCTGGCCAGGATCGACCAGGTGCTCAAGATCGAGAACGAGGTCAAGAAGCGTCAGGCCATGTTCGTGATCCGGGTGAAGAACCTCCTCACGCCGGAGCAGCAGGCCCGGCTGCGCGCCATCCGCGAGGGTGGCGGCGAGGAAGACAACGATGGCGGCGACACCTTGCGCGCCCCGCTCCCCAACGACTGACAGCCAACGGAGACGACCATGTCCATGTCATCACGCCGCCGGCATGCGGCGCTCGCGACCGCGGCGCTCCTCCTCACCGCGTGCCAGGATGCAACGTCACCCGCCAACGGCGCCTTCGATGCCCCGCGACTGGTCGCCGGCGTCACCGCGGTCGAGAAGGTCGCCGCCTCGAGCGCCATCGGCTCGCTGACGCAGCTCGCGCGCTACGGCGGCGGCTCCGCGGTGGGTGCCTCCGTCGCCGCGGCGCGCGTTGCGTCTGGCGGTGACGCCCGATGGAGCGTCGGGCTCGCCGACGCCGTGTCGCGCCTGGCGACGCGCGCGCTCGATGCAGGGAGCGCCCTCATCCCCGTCATGCGCAGCAACGCGCTGGGCAAGGTCTACGTCTACGATGCCACTCTCGGGCGCTACGTGGCCTCGGCGCGCAGCGGGGCGCCGTCCAACGGGGCGCGCTTCATCCTCTACGCCGAATCGTCGAGCGGCGTGCCGATCACCGGACAGGAAACCGGCTACGCCGACCTCACCGACGAGAAGCGCGCGAGCGCCGGCGTTGCGGGGGTGAAGCTGGTCGTGGTCCTGGGCGGCGTGACCCGCGTGTCGTACGCCTTCGACCTGGCGATCGCCGGCGGGACGCCAAACTTCTCGCTGCAGGGGTTCCTCGTGGACGGCGCCGACCGTCTCGACTTCACGGTGGACGCCACCAGCGCACTGCTGGGGAACGGGACGGCCACCGTGAAGGCGCGGCTCGCGGCGCCGCAGCAGGGGTTCACCGTCAACGCCACGATCAAGGGGCGCCCGGATAGCCGGGACGGCGAGATCGACCTCACGATCGCCTCTGCCTCGGACGAGGTCGTCGTCGATGCCGCTACCGTCAACAATACCCTCGTCGCGACGTTCACGGTGAACGGGACGCTCCTGGCCAATGCCAAGGGGAACCCCGAGTCGCCGGAGATCACCGGCGCGAACGGTCGCACACTCAACGCCGACGAGCTGCGCGCGCTGCAGAAGATCGTCGAGATGGCGGGTGCGGTCTTCGACCTCGTGCAGAAGCTGGTCGAGCCAGCGGGGGCGATCCTCCTCGTCGCCCTCGGGCTGGGGCTGGGCGCCTAGCGAGATCGTTAGGCGAGGGGCGGTGCCTTCTTCGTTCTACCACCCACCGCCCCCGCCCCCGCCAGAACTCCCGCCGCCGCCGGAACTCCCGCCTCCCGAGCTGCTCGACGCCTTCGAGACCCCCGCGGCGACCGAGGAGGCGGCCGCGACCCACATCCCGCTCGACCCGCCGCCGGCGAAGCCGCCACCCCCGCCAAAGCCCGACCACGACGAGCCGCCTGACGAGCCCGTGCCTGACGAGCCGTCGCTCGACGTCCACGACGAGCCTGACGTTGCTCGACTCATCGAGCTCGAGTTCGCGGCGCCAAACGCCTTGAACCAGCCGTCCATCTGCGAGGCCAGCCCGAGCCCGATGAGCCACGGGAACCAGTCGTCGTCGAGGCGCGGCTCCGGCTTCCGCAACTCAGCGGCGAGGTAGCGCCGCGCGCGCGTCATCTCGCGGCGCAGGCGCATCCAGCGCGTCCCGCGACGCCACATCGCCATGCGCAACGTCCCGTACGTGACGGCGATCCCGAGGAGTGCCAGCGCCACGAGCACCACGATCCCTACACGATTGAAGCCGGAGAGCGTGATGAAGAGGAAGGCCGTCGAGAGCACCGCGAGCGGGACGAGGAACGAGGCGGCACCGCGCCCGGCCCCATCCACGCGACTTCGCCATGCATACGCCACCGGGAGTAGGATGGGGAGGAAGAGAACAAACGACACGAAGAGCCCCGGGATGCCCACCACCACGTCGTAGCTGCCATCGGCGGCGTTGGCGATGATGGCCACCGCACTAACGATGAACAGCACAAGTATCGGCCACCACGGCGGGACCGGCGTCGGCTCGTCGTCGGGGATGAGCGCCTGCACCATCTCCTTGAGTCGCGGCTCGATCTTCCCCGCCGGGTTGAAGCCGGAATTGTTGTAGTGCTTTCGGATGTCGTCCGACGTGACCTCCTTGCGCCCGCCAAAGAAGAGACCGTTCACGAGATCGCGCTCGTAGTCGCGCAGGTCGTTGCGGTCGGCGAGGAGCTCCATGTGCAGCGTGTTGCTGCTGAAGATCCAGAACTTCGTCGTCTCCACGCGACTCTTGATCTTCCTCTCCGACTCGAGCCGCGCCAGCACCGCTGTCACCTCGGCGGCGCCGGTGTTCTCGTCCCACGCGGCCCCCACCACCTCGGGGGCGTGTTGGAAGATCACGCGATCGAGCCACGCCTCGTCGATCGCTGTCCCGTCATCGAGTGAGGCGAAGCGCCCCAGCCTCGACTCGCGACGAAAGAACCAGGTGAGGAGGAGGAGAATCGCCGCCACATAGGCGCCGGCGAGCGCGTAGCGTTGTGACGCCGGCGCGCCGGTGACGACGCCTGAGGGGCGGCCCTCGCCGGTGAACGTGAGGGGGATGTTGACGACATAGCCGATCCAGGCGTCGAGCGGGAGCGGGCCAAACTCTCCCGTGAAACCGTCAGGCGCTTTCCACACCGGGTCGAGCGTCAGCTTGAGCGTGAACTCCTGGATGGGTCCCTGATGCTCGGTGAAGGCGAAGTCGTGATCGAGGCGGAACGCCTTCCCCGATTCTCCTTCCTCCAACAGGATGTGGCTGTAGCGAAAGTCGAGGCGGTATGTACGCTCATCGGCGTTGAACGGCGGATCGCCCTCCAGGCGCGCTCGCCAGCGAAGGGCGCCTGACCCAGCGAAGTCGTAGCCGTCCACGACGTCGGTGTTCCCTTCCTCCATTGGGAGTTCGCGGCCGGTCAACGTGTCGAGGCGCACCATCCGTTCGAAGGTGAAGCGCTGCGGCACCGAGTGTGTGAAGCTGCGCTCGCCGCCGTTCCAATCGCCGGTGAAGACGATCGTCTGCGTCTCCTTGACGTGCAGTACCGCGGCGCTGTCGAGATGCGCCTCGACGTGCATGCGCCGCCAGTGCAGCTCGCGACTCTGCGAGCGAAGCGGCGACGCGACGAAGACGAGCGACAACGACAGCGACACGGCGATGCCGGCCAGCCACCGCTGGCGGTCCACCCATCGCCCCAACCAGCCATCGTTTCGAACGCCCATGGTCGCCAAGAGTGAGGGAAGTTCCGCCGTACGCGCCTCGCGCGCCGAAGCTACCACCCCCCACTGCGCCCGCCACCCCCGCCGGTGTCGCCGCACGCCCTCCCACACCCCAGATTCCCCCCACGATCCCACCGTCTCTTCCCTTCCCTCCAAACACCAAAGCCTCCAACTCTCGCCGCTCCCTTCGCGCCTTCGCGCCCACCATATCCCCGCCCTCCGCCATGACCACCCGCCGCACCTTTGTCACCCAACTCGGCGCCTCCCTCGCCGCCGCGAGTGCCGCCGCCCAGTCCCTTGCCGCCGAGCCTAGCGACGGACAGCCGCGCGGCTCCGAACGCCTCCTGGTGGAGAATCCGCTGCATCCCACGCCCGCCCCCGTTGGCGTCGACCGGCTCCCGTTGGAATGGTACCAGGCACAGTCGCGCCGCCTGCGCGAGCGCGCGCGCGAGCGCGGCGTCGACGCGATCCTCCTGCAGAGCGACACCAACCTGGTCTACTTCACCGGCTGCTTTCGCGGGAGCGGCGAGCGTACCACGTGGGCGCTGCTGCCGACCAACGAAGCGGACACCGTCTACTGGTACTCCCCCGCCATCGACCGCGACCTCATCACGTCGTGGTGGTGCACCGAGAACGACTACTACTTCTGCTATCCGCACGCCGAGGGTGGTTTCCCACACCGCGGGGAGCTCTCGCGCGGCAAGCGAGTCGACCTGTGGGCGTGGGTGCTGGAGAAGCTTGCCGCTCGCGGGCTGGGGGAGAAGGTGATCGGGCTCGACCGCGAGCTCACGCCGTCGGCGCAGCGCACCTTTAGTCGCGTGCTCCCCAAGGCGCGCAACGTGGAGATCGACGACATCTGCCTCGACATGCAGGTCATCAAGACGCCGGCGGAGATTGCGCTCACGCAGCGAGCGTATCGCTACTTCGACCGCATCCACGCCTTTGCGCGCGACTACATCCTCGAGCACGGGACGAGCACGACCGACTACCAGATTGGCCAGGCGCTGGCGTCGTACGGGATCAACCTGATGATGCGCGACGTGAAGCGCGACGGGAAACCGCACAGCGCCGTGGGGATGGACGTGACCGGCAACTACGTGCGCACCGGCGTCGCCACCGCGTACCCGCACCCCAACCAGTTCTTCCACGCGCAGGTGCAACGCGCTCAGCCGCTCTACGTCAACTGCGACATCCTGCTGGGCGGCTACGGCGGCGAGGGGTATCGCAACTACATCCTCCTCCCCTCCACGCCGCAGCACGACCGCATGTGGAACGTGGTGCGCGACACCGTGCAGATGATCGTGGAGGAAACCAAGCCGGGCGCCGTCTGCTCGGAGATCGCCTACAAGGTGCACCAGTACCAGGTGAAGTCGGGGATGCAGGACTTCATCTATCACCGCCCGGGGCACGGACAGGGGCAGAACTTCGTGGGGCACCAGCCGCCGTTCCTCGCGTTAGGCGACGACACCGTGGTGCGCGCGGGAATGACGTTCTCGGTCGAGCCCGGGCTCTACGACGAGAAGAGCGGGATCGGGATCAACCCCAGCGATCGCCTGGTGGTGCTGGAGGATCGTGCCGTGCTGATGTCGCGAATACCCTTCTCGCGGGAGTGGAGCTATCTCGACGTCTGATACTGAGAGGACGAGAGGACGAGAGGACGAGAGGACGAGAAGCCTGTCCCAGCGAAGGCTGGGAACGAGAGGTTGACCGGGCGAGCGGGGGGAACGAGGGCGTGCAGGGGGATGGTACCTTGATGACCTGAAACATATGTGCGCGGCGCACGTAGTCGGGGCATGACGCCTGAATCGCCGACACACGGACAACCCGGCGCGCTCCCACTGCGACCGGTCGAGTTCGAGATCCTGCTCGCCCTCGCACTGGGAGAACGGCACGGCTACGCCATCATCCGCGAGGTGGAGCGGCGGAGCGAGGGGGGCGTTCGACTGGAGACGGGGACGCTGTATCGGGCGCTCCAGCGGCTGGTGCAGGGAGGAATGGTCACTCCCGTCGAGCGCCGGACCACCGAGCCGTCGGAAGACGAGCGGCGGCGCTACTACGCACTGACGCCGCACGGGCGCGGAGTCGCGGCTGCGGAGGCGGCACGCATGGCTCGCCTCGTAGCCGCGGCGCAGGCGGCGCAGCTCATCCCGGGTGCGGGGCTGCCGTGAGCACCGCCGGCGACAATCCCAATGACCGCCCGCTGGGTCGGGGTGCCCCGGACCGCATCGAGCGCACGGCCCGCGCCTTCCACCGCGCGCTGTTGCGTGCCTATCCGCGCGACTTCCGCGAGGAGTTCGGGCTCGACATGGACGAGACGTTCGCCGATCGCTGGCGCGACGCACGGTCACGGGGCGAATGGGCAATCGCGCGACTCCTCATCGGCTCCACGGTCGACGCGGCGCGCACCGCCGTCGCGACGCATCTCCGCGCCATCTCCCCCCCTCGTGACATGCTGCACCTCCAGGACCTTCGTCATGCCGTCCGCCTGCTGCGGCGCACCCCCGCCTTTACGCTGCTCACGCTCTTCGTGCTCGCCGGCGGGATGGGGGTGAGCATCTTCACCTTCTCCTTCCTTTATACAGCGATCGTGCGCCCCATTCCGCTCAGCGACGGCGCTCGAATGGTGCGCGTGCAGCAACGCGTGGGTGGTTCGGTGCGGGGGATCGACGCCGTGGACCTCGCCACGATCCGTCCACAGCTCACGATGCTGTCGGCAGTTGGGGGTTGGATGGCGCGCGACGCGATCCTCGGCGATGACAACGGCACGAGCGCGCGCCGCGTGATCGAGGCGACGGCGGTGGAGTGGAGCACCTTCGATCTCACGCGAACGCCCCCCGCCATGGGGCGCGCCTTCCGCGCCGACGACGAGCGGCCCGGCGCCGCGCCGGTGATCGTGCTGGGGCATCGGCTGTGGCAGGTGGCGTTTGGCGGCGACCGCGGCATCATCGGGCGTCGCATCGTGCTGGACGGCACCGCGACGGAGGTGATTGGGGTGATGCCGAGCGGCTTTGCCTTCCCGGTGGCCGCCGAGTCGTGGGTCCCGTTAGGCGCCGCCGTTCGCACCGTGACGGAACGGGGACACTACACTGTGAATGTCTTCGCTCGCCTGGCCAGCGGGGCAACGCGTGCCGACGCGGAGCGGGAAGTGGAGGTGCTCCTGCAGCGTGCATGGCGCGACCGCCCCGTTTCTGCCGACTCCGCCGAGACATCGGCCGGCGGTGCGCCGCGCGCGCTGGTGCGCACCTTCCCCATGGCGCAGATGGGGGATGAAGGGCCGGTCGTCTTCACGCTGCTCAACCTGATGGCGGCGCTCATCCTGCTGCTGGCGTGCGTGAACGTGGCCAACCTGCTGTTGGCGCGCGCCAACGAGCGTGCGCGCGAGATGGCGGTGCGGCTGGCGTTAGGCGCGTCGCGCGCCCGGCTGGCGGTGCAGGCGCTGTGGGAGCCCGTCATCCTCGTCGCGGTGGGTGGAACGATGGCGACGGCGCTGGCCGCCTGGGGGCTGGACGTCGTGAACGCCTGGGCGCAGCACCACCTGGAGGGGAACCTCGCCTTCTGGTGGGTCTGGCGGATGGACGGGACGACGCTGCTTGCGGCTGGCGGCTTCATGACGGCCACGCTCGCCGCGCTGGGAGGGGTGATGGCCGTGCGGGCGACGGGGACGCGATACACGGCGGTGTTACGCGATGGCGCACGCTCGGGCCTCCGCGGCGCCGGGCGCGCGGCGCGCCTCCTCGTCGCCACACAAGTCGCCACCGTCACCGTGCTGATGTTCTTCGGCGTGCTCTCGGCGGTCGCGGCACGGACGCTCGAGCGCATGAACCCCGGCTACGACACCCGCAACCTGCTCGCCAGCGGCATCGACAGCGACGCCGATCGACAGGGCACACCAGCGCAGCGGCGCGCCCTGTGGTCGCGCCTCTACGACGGGCTGGGGGCGCGACCGGAGATCGAGGACCGCGTGCTGCGCGCGCGAATCGGCGCGCTCGATTCCGAGAGCGGCGCGCTGGAGTTCGGCGACGGGCGAACGCATGGCGCCGATGCCCGTCCGCGCGCGTGGGTATATGCCTCGCTCGGAGCGCTCGACGCGTTAGGCATCGCCACCGTCGAGGGACGGCAGCTGCTGGACAGCGACCGCGACGGGCAGCCGCTCGTGGCCCTCGTGAGCCGCTCGCTGGCACGAAGCGCCTGGCCCGGTCGATCTGCGATTGGCGAGCGGTTGCGGCTCCCGGGGACCGGGGAGCGCGCCGAGGATGCATGGCGCACCGTGGTGGGCGTGGCGGAGGACGTGCAATACGGCGAGGAGTTCTCCCGAAACCGCGGCGCGGAGGCGGTGTACGTCCCGCTCGCCCAGCACGACGCACCCGCGGTCTCGATCGCCTTTCGCCACCGCGGCGACGCGACCGCCGCGCAGGCCGCGCTGCACGCCACCTTCGCCGCCATCGACCCGCGCCTCGCCCCCTCGCGCGTGACGACGTATGACGAGGTGCTGGAGAAGTCAGCGCTCATCGCGAACTCTGTCACGCGCCTCTTCGCGCTCTGCTTCGGCTTCGCCTTGCTGCTGGCGGTGAGCGGGACGTACGGCGTCATGTCGCGCGCGATGGCGCTCCGTGTGCGCGAGATCGGCATCCGCCGCGCGCTCGGTGCGCCGGACGCCAGCATCCGGCGCCTCCTCCTGGGCCAGGGCGCTCGCCAGCTCGGCGTCGGCGCGATCGTCGCCCTCCCCCTCATGCTCATGGTGGGGCTCGCCTTCTCCCGCTTCTTCCCGCTCTCCCCGTGGATCGCGTCGGCGAGCGGCTTTGCCGTGTCGTCAGCCATCGTCGCCGTGGTCCTGGCCGCCAGCTGGATTCCGGCGCGACGGGCCCTGGGTGTGCCCCCGCAGGCGGCGCTGGCGAGCGAGTAGGCGGGGGGCGACCGGGTATAGCCACCGGCGTTCGCTTCCGGTAGAATCCCGCCAGCTTTCACGGCGCAAAAACGTTTCCACTGCGCCGTCTGGGCGGATCGCCCTGATCTGTCAGCTTGGCGAGCGCGCACGCCCGTTCTCCTCTCGATCACGCCGCATCGCACCATGACGTTTCCGCGAAACGCCGGCCTGCTCCTTCACCCGACGTCGCTTCCCGGCCCGCACGGCATTGGCGACCTGGGCCCCGAGGCCCATCGCTTTCTCGACTTCCTGTCGCAGGCCGGGCTCAAGATCTGGCAGGTCCTCCCCCTTGGCCCCACCGGCTACGGCGACTCGCCGTATCAGTGCTTCTCGGCGTTCGCCGGCAATCCGGCGCTCATCCACGCGCCCGGTGAGGGGGGCGACTTTCCGCTCCACACGGTCGACTTTGCGCGCGTGGTCCCGCACAAGCAAGCGCTCCTGCGCGCGGCGATCGATCGCTTCACGCCGGACGCCGCTTATATCGCCTTCGTGGCGCGCGAGATCGACTGGCTGGACGACTTCTCGCTCTTCATGGCGCTCAAGCAGGCGCATGGCGGGGTTGCCTGGACCGACTGGGAGCCGGGCGCAGCGCAGCGCGACGCGGCGGCGCTGGCCGAGTGGCGCGTGACGCTCGCCGACTCCATCGAGCGTATCCGCCGCGAGCAGTACTTCTTCTTCGCGCAATTTCTGGCGCTCAAGGCGGCGGCGGCCGCGCGCGGCATCCAGCTCATGGGCGACCTTCCCATCTACGTTGCCCACGACTCGGCAGACGTGTGGGCCAATCGCGAGCTGTTCAAGCTCAAACCCGACGGGCGGTTGCTCACGCAGGCCGGCGTCCCGCCCGATTACTTCAGCGCCACCGGCCAGTTGTGGGGGAACCCGATCTACGACTGGGATGCCTTGGCCAAGACGGGGTATGCCTGGTGGATCCGTCGCATGCGCGCCGCCTTTCAGCTGTTCGACCTGGTGCGCATCGACCATTTCCGCGGCTTCGAGGCGTACTGGGAGGTGCCGGGCGACGAGGTGACGGCGATCAACGGGTCGTGGACGCCGGGGCCCGGCGCCGCGCTGTTCGAGGCGATCGAGGGGGCGTTAGGCAAGCTCCCCATCGTGGCCGAGAACCTGGGGCTCATCACGCCGGCCGTGGAGGCGCTGCGCGAGCGCTTCGGCTTCCCGGGAATGAGCATTCTGCAGTTCGCCTTTGGGGGAGACGGGCAGGCGAGCGAGTTCAAGCCGCACAACTTCCCGCGCGACCGCGTGGTGTACACGGGGACGCACGACAACGACACGACGATGGGGTGGTGGAACTCGACCGGCGCCGGCGACTCGACGCGTTCGGCGGAAGACGTGGCGCGCGAGAAGTCGTACGCGATGCGCTACCTCAATACCGACGGGCGCGAGATGCACTGGGTGCTGATGCGCGCCGCGCTGGCCTCGGTGGCGAACACCGTGCTCGTCCCCATGCAGGATGTGCTGGGGCTGGGGAGCGAGGCGCGGATGAACCTCCCGGGGCGCCAGGGGGGCAACTGGGGGTTCCGCTACTCGTGGGACCAGGTGACGCCGGAGATTGCCGCTCGCCTGCGCGAGCTGGTGACGCTGTATGACCGTTAGGCAGCGCGTGACTTCCTGCAGCGAGGCACAGGAGCGATGAGCGACGCAACGCACGCCGGCGGCGCGGCGGCCGCGGCTGGTCCCACCAGCGCGCCGGCGCGGACGCCGTTCGCGAGCATCTGGAACATGTCGTTCGGCTTCCTCGGCATCCAGTTCGGCTGGGGGCTGCAGATGGCGAACATGAGCGCCATCTACGAGTACCTGGGCGCCAGGCCCGACGAGATCCCGATGTTGTGGCTGGCGGCGCCGCTCACGGGGCTCATCGTGCAACCCATCATCGGGCACTTGAGCGACCACACCTGGCATCCGGTGCTGGGGCGTCGGCGCCCGTTCTTCCTGGTGGGGGCGATTCTCAGTTCGTGCGCGCTCATCCTGATGCCGCAGTCGAGTGCGCTCTGGATGGCGGCCGGGCTGCTGTGGATCCTCGACGCGAGCATCAACATCTCGATGGAGCCGTTCCGCGCCTTTGTGGCCGACCTCCTCCCGCAGCATGAGCGGACGCGCGGCTTTGCCATGCAGTCGTTCTTCATTGGCGTGGGGGCGGTGCTCGCCTCGGCGATGCCGTGGATGCTGACCAACTGGCTCGGCGTGGGGGCGTCGGCGCCCGGGACCATCCCGACGACGGTGCGGCTGTCGTTCTACATCGGGTCGGCGGCGTTCTTCGGCGCGGTGCTGTATACCATTGTCACGACCAGGGAGCACCCGCCGGCCGACATGGAGGCGTTCCGTCGCGCCAAGTCACAGAGTGCGGGGGTCGCGGCGACGGTGCGTGAGGTGGTGGCCGCGTTCAGGGCGATGCCGGTGACGATGAAGCAGCTGGCGCCGGTGCAGCTGTGCACCTGGCTCGGGCTGTTCTGCATGTGGCTGTACTTCCCGGTGGCGGTGGCGCGCAACGTTTTTGGCGCGCCCGACACCAACTCGCCGCTGTATCAGGCGGGGCAGGAATGGGCCGGCGTCTGCTTCGGTGCGTACTCGGCGGTCTGCTTCCTCTTCGCCTTCTGGCTCCCCGTGCTGGCGCGGAAGGTGGGGCGCAAGGCGACGCACGGGATCTGCCTGATGTGCGGGGCGGCGGGTTTGGCGTCGGTGGCGGTGATCCACGAGCCCAGACTGCTCCTGCTGTCGATGGTTGGAGTGGGGATTGCCTGGGCGAGCACGCTGTCGATGCCGTACGCGATGCTGGCCGGCGCGCTTCCGCCGGCCAGGACGGGCGTATACATGGGGATCTTCAACTTCTTCATCGTGATCCCCGAGATCGTGGCGTCGTTGGGGTTCGGGTGGGTGATGAACCACGTGCTCGACAACAACCGTCTGGCGGCGGTGGTGCTGGGCGGGGTGTTCATGGCGCTGGCGGCGCTGCTGGTGATGCGGGTGGACGATCGGGGGGAGGCGGCGGCGTAGCGGTTTCGGGGGCCTCCGGGAGAGGCGCGGCACGCTCGATACGGAGCGGCGCGACAAGCGCGACACGGAGGTTCACGGAGGGGGCACGGAGGTACACGGAGGAGGTTACATGAGAGTTCGTGAGTCGATGCGGGGTTCTATCCGCCGCTCTGTGTTTGTTGTGGGTGCGTTGCTGCTGACGGTTGGCGCGGGTGCGCAGGCGCCGACGGTTTCGAAGGTGGAGCCGCCCAACTGGTGGGCGAATTCGTCGGTGAATCCGGTGCGCGTCCTGGTGCGGGGGACCAACCTCGGAGGGGCGCGCCTCGAGTGCGGACGCCTGGCGTGCGACAACGTGACGGTGAGCGCGCGCGGCACGTATGCCTTCGTGGACGTCGTGATCCCGCGCGATGCAGCGCCGGGGAGCTATCCACTCACGTTGCGCACGAATGGCGGCTCCGTCGCGGTGCCGTTCAGCGTCGCGCCGAGGCTGGGGGGGCACGGGCGCTTCCAGGGCTTCGGGACGGAGGACGTGGTATACCTCCTCATGCCGGATCGCTTCGCCAACGGCGACGCGTCCAACGACGATCCGGCCGTATCGCGCGGGCTCCTCGATCGCGCCAAGGGGCGCTACTACCACGGCGGTGACCTGGCGGGGGTGCGGCAGAAGCTCCCCTATCTCAGGTCGTTAGGCGTGACCGCCATCTGGATGAACCCGCTGTACGACAACAACAACGGGCTCAATCGCAAGGAGACGTACGACAACCTCCCCATCACCGACTACCACGGCTACGGCGCCACCGACTTCTACGCGGTCGACGAGCACCTGGGCGACGTTGCCACCTTCCGGCAGCTGGTGGACGATGCGCACGCGCAGGGCATCCGCATCATCCTCGACATGGTGGCCAACCATACGGGGCCGTACCACCCGTGGGTGCAGGACTCGCCGACGCCCACCTGGTTCCACGGGACCGAGGCCAGCCACCCCAACAACACCTGGCAGACGTGGACGCTGGCCGACCCGTACTCCAACGCGGGAATGCGCAAGGCGACGCTCGACGGCTGGTTCATCAACATCCTCCCCGACCTCAACCAGGACGATCCCGAGGTGGCGCGCTACATCATCCAGAACACGCTGTGGTGGATTGGCGTGAGCGGGATGGACGGGATTCGCCAGGATACGTGGCCCTATGTGCCGCGCTGGTTCTGGCGTGACTGGATGACGGCAATCAAGCGCGAGTATCCCGCGGTGCGCGTGGTGGGCGAGGTGTTCGACGGCGACCCGTCGATGATTGCGTTCTTCGAGGGGGGGCGGCAGCAGTGGGACGGCGTCGACGACAAGGTCGACGTCCTCTTCGACTTCCCGCTCTTCTACGCCATTCGAGGGGCCTTTGCGCGCGGCGAACCGGTGCGGCAGGTGGCGCAGATGCTGTCGCGCGACCACGTCTATCGCGACCCGCAGAACTTGATGACGTTCCTGGGGCTGCACGACGTGCAGCGCTTCATGCACGAGCCTGGGGCCACGCCCGACGGGCTCAAGCTCGCCTTCACCTTTCTCCTCACGGCGCGCGGGACGCCGCTCGTGTACTACGGCGACGAGGTCGCGCTCCCCGGCGGGAACGATCCCGACAACCGGCGCGACTTTCCCGGTGGGTGGGCGAGCGACGCACACAACGCGTTCGAGGCGAGCGGGCGCACGGCGACCGAGCAGGACGTATGGCGTCACGTGCAACGCGTGGCGCAGCTGCGCGCCCAACGACAGGAGTTGCGTGGCGGGGCCACGGAGCATCTCGTCGTCACCGACCAGGTATACGTCTACCGGCGCGGAGCGACGGTCGTGGCGATCAACAACGGAAAGGAGGCGGTGGAGGTGGCGATCCCGGTGGCGTCGCTCCCGGCCGACGCGTTAGGCGCCTGCCCGGCGGGCAGCTCGGCCAACGGCACGACGACGGTGCGCCTTCCGGCGCGCGGCAGCTGCATCTTCTAGGGCGATGAAGATCGAACACGTGGCGCTGTGGACGCACGACCTCGAGCAGTCGCGCGCCTTCTACCAGACGTTGTTCGGTGCGGTCGCCAACGAGCGGTACGAATCGGCGCGCGTGCGAGGCTTCGCGTCGTACTTCCTGACTATTCCAGGCGGCGAGACTCGGCTCGAGCTCATGCAACTGCCGCAGCTCTCGCCCATGGCGTTGCCGCCGGCACTCGGCTACGCGCACCTCGCCATCTCGGTGGGGTCGCGCGAGAAGGTCGATGCGCTCGTCGAGCTGGCGCGCTCGGCGGGGGTGCCGATTCGCTCGGAGGCGCGGGTGACGGGGGATGGGTATTACGAGGCGGTGTTGGAGGATCCGGATGGGAATCCGGTGGAGGTGACGGCGTAGCGTGGCCGGCGGCCGCGGGGGCGCAAGGGAGTTCGTTTCACACGAAGACACGGAGACACGAAGGGAGCGCGCGGTGGTTGGGGGGCTTCGCGGCTTCTCTTGATGGAACTGACGGTCAAACGGTACAAGAGGGACTCGTATGCATCCGATGTACTTGCAGGAGGTTGAGCGGGGGGCGGGGGCGGGGACGTATGCGGATCGGATTGCGCTCATGCGCGCGCAGGGGAAGCCGATGCCGCAGATCTGGCACCTGTTCGCCTACAAGCCCGATCGCACCGACTTCCTGGCGCACTTCACGCAAGGGGTGATGCGTGGGGCGTCGCCGTTGTCGGCGGGGCTGCGCGAGTTGATCGCGGCGCTCACCTCCAGGCGCAACGACTGCGACTTCTGAACGGGGTCGCACGCCGCGGTCGCGGCGACGTTGCTGGGGAACCGGGCGCTGGTGGACGCGGTGCTGGCCGACTATCGCACGGCGCCGATCGACGAGTCATGGAAGGTGCTTTTCGCCTTTCTCGACACGGTGAACGCCCGCTGCGCCGAGTTGGGGCCTGCGGACATCGAGACGTGCAAGGCGGCGGGGTGGAGCGAGGAGGCGATCTATGACGCCATCACGGTCTGCGCGCTCTTCAACTTCTACAACCGCTGGATCGACGCCACGGGTGTCAGCGACCTGGGCGAGGCGATGTACGCGCAGTCAGGGGAGCGGATGAAGGCGCACGGCTACGCGCCGCCGGGGCGCATCGTCCTCGAGAAGTAGCGAGCGCTGGCGCCGGGCACGCGCGGAGACATAGCTGTTGAAAGAGCTTTCACCACGGAGGCACGGAGGACACGGAGTAGTACGCCCTCCGGGTTCTCCGTGCCTCCGTCTTGAAAATCGTTGATCTTCGTTAGGCGCGGGTGTCGGCCTCAGTACCGCGACGTCCCCGGCTGGAACGTCCGCCATGAGTGCCAGAATTCCTGGCTGGCCGGAATGCGCGGCGGGCGCAACGCGCTGCCACCGCCATTCACCGGGAAGGAGAAGCGTGCCGACACCAGCGTGTCCCCGCGAATGGTGAAGGTCAGCGCGCTATCCGGCCGGATGTAGGCGTAATAGGAGGCGGTATCGGTGGCGAGCGCGAGGACGATGGGGACGCGCCCCACTACCGCGTTGATCACGCGCTCGCGCTTGAGACGGTTCCAGTCGAAGGCGACGGCGTGCGAGTCCATGAGGATCCCCACCACCCATGACTTCTCGCCCCACGACGTCGTATCGGTCCCCGTCAGCGCCTTGCGGCTGGTTCCCTTCTCGAACGCATAGTCCTTGGCGTACTCCTTCGTGAAGTCGGGATCGCCCTGCATGACGAGGCTCGTCGGGTGCAACGCGAGCCACTCGGCCAGCGTCACCTGCAGCGACGTGACTTCCGTGAGCGTATACCCCTTGAGCGCCCCGGCCACCGCCTCGCCATTGGCCTGCCGCCACCAGCTCTTCGTCGTCGCATCCTCCAGCATGGCGTTCCAGTGGTCCATTCCCACCAGGCGGAACGACTCGGCGCGCCCATTCACCATGGGAGAGAAGACGCGCCCCGTGCGGCAGACGGTGCAATAGGTGACGAGCACCGGCTCGCCACCCACCATGTCGGGGACCTGATGGTGATAGCCGATGAACATCAGCGGGTAGGCGCGCGCCTCGCCCCGCACCTCGATCCCCACCACGAGCCGATCGAGCGGGACCAGGTTCTCCGCCACGCCGCGCATCGAGAGCACGGTGGGGACCTTGAACATCGCGTCGGCCGCCATCACGAAGTTTGTCACGTAGGCAGTGGCACCAGCAGCGGCGAGGCCGGCAGCCGCAGCGAGACGGCGACGACCGGGTCGCCGCAGTTCGTGGTAGGCGCCGGTGAAGACGATTGCCCACAGCAGCGTGCGCAGGCGCCAGCGTTGGCGGTGGAACACGTAGGCCCACTCGAGCGACGCCATGCGCTGGCTCCCCGGGAGCGGCATGATCAGCCAGACGAGCGCGAGCTCGAAGGCGATCGCCAGGGCGAGGAAGAGCCAGAAGAGCCAGCTGGGCGGTTCGGTCGCCGCCGATCGCTGGGGAACGAAGCGCAGGCCGAACCGTCGCGGCGAGTCGGAATCCATGGCGAACATGAGCAGCATTCTACCGCTTGCTCACGACACGACGCCACCTAGAATTGCGAGGCATGGCGCCGGTCGCAGGAGGGGCGCCGTCCTT
The DNA here is from genome assembly GCA_020852815.1 of Gemmatimonadaceae bacterium. NCBI lineage: Bacteria > Pseudomonadati > Gemmatimonadota > Gemmatimonadia > Gemmatimonadales > Gemmatimonadaceae > Gemmatimonadaceae bacterium. The sequence continues at coordinate 20,543 of JADZAN010000023.1, forward strand.
CACCTTCAGCGCACACGGGACGCGGATGCCGCTCAATCGCAAGCTTCGCTACGGGATGGTTGGCGGAGGCCCCGGGGCCTTCATCGGCGCGGTGCATCGGCGCGCCGCCGAACTGGACGGGTTGGCCGAGATCGTGGCCGGCGCCTTTTCCAGCGATCCCGCGAAGTCGAAGGCCCAGGGCGAGGCGCTGCACCTGGAAGCCTCGCGCGTCTATGGCTCCTATGAGGAGATGGCGACCGCCGAGGCATCGCGTCCCCCTGGCGACCGCATCGACGTCGCGGTGATCGTGACACCGAACCACGTGCACTTTCCGGCGGCGAAGGCGTTCGTCGAGCGCGGCTTCCATGTCATCTGCGACAAGCCGATGACGACCACGCTGGACGACGCCGAGGCGCTGTGCCACCTGGTGAAGGCGCAGGGAGTGGTGTTCGCGCTGACGCACAACTACTCCGGTTACCCGCTCATCAAGCAGGCGCGGGCCATGGTGGCCAGTGGCGCGTTAGGCGACCTGCGGAAGGTGGTGGTGGAGTATTCGCAAGGGTGGCTCGGGTCGCTTCTGGAGGCGAGCGGGCAGAAGCAGGCCGACTGGCGCACCGACCCGGCGCGCGCCGGTGCCGGCGCGTTAGGCGACATCGGCTCGCACGCCGAGCAACTGGCGCGCTACGTCACCGGCCGCCGCATCGAGCGGCTGCTGGCCGACGTGGGGACGGTAGTCCCCGGCCGCAAGATCGACGACGACGCCAACCTCCTACTGCGCTACGAGGGCGGCTCGCGCGGGATCCTGCACTGCTCGCAGATCGCGACGGGGGAAGAGAACCGCCTCACATTGCGCGTGTACGGGAGCAAGGCATCGTTGGAGTGGGCGCAGGAGGAGCCAAACTTCCTCACCGTGCGCCACGCCGACGGGCCTGCGCAGCTGCTCAAGCCGGGGAACGCGTACCTGGCGCCGGCCGCGCAACGCGCCGGCCGACTCCCCTCGGGGCACCCGGAGGCGTTCTTCGAGGCCTTCGCCAATGTGTACGCCAACGCGCTGCGCACGATCGCGGCACGTGTGGCGGGCGAGTCGCCCGATCCCGCCGACCTCGACTTTCCCACCGTGCAGGACGGGGCCACCGGCGTGCACTTCATCGAGACGGCCCTTCGCAGCGCCCGCGAAGGGGCGCAGGGCGCCGGTCACTGGGTCGACGCGACCTACACCCCGCCGTCGTGAGCGTCCGCCAGTAGCAACAACCAACCGAACGGCGATCCCCAGCATCGGCCGGGGTGCTCGCTTCCCTCGCATCTACACGTCCTACTCCATCATGCCGCGTCCCGTCACCCTGTTCACCGGCCAGTGGGCCGACCTCCCGCTCGAGACCCTGGCCGCCAAGGCGCATAGCTGGGGCTTCGACGGCCTGGAACTCGCCTGCTGGGGCGATCACTTCGACGTGGAGCGCGCCGTCAACGACGACGGCTACTGCGCCAGGCAGCGCGACATCCTCGCGCGGCACGGGCTCTCGGTCTACGCGATCAGCAATCACCTTGTAGGGCAGGCGGTATGCGATCGCATCGATGAGCGCCACCGGGCCATCCTCCCGCCGCGGGTATGGGGCGACGGGAAGCCGGACGGCGTGCAGGCGCGCGCCGCCGAGGAGATGAAGCTCACCGCGCGCGCCGCGGCGCGACTCGGCGTGGGCGTGGTGCCCGGCTTCACGGGATCGAGCATCTGGCCCCTGCTCTACTCGTTCCCGCCGGTGCCGTCCGAGTGGATCGACGCCGGCTTTCGCGATTTTGCCGACCGCTGGAACCCCATCCTGGACACATTCGACGAGGTCGGGGTCAGGTTCGCGCTCGAGGTGCACCCGACGGAGATCGCCTTCGACATCTCATCGGCGCAGCGCGCACTCGAGGCGATCCGTTTCCGTCCCGCCTTCGGGTTCAACTTCGATCCATCGCACTTTGCCTACCAGGGCGTCGACTACGTCGCCTTCATCGAGACGTTCGGGCACCGCATCTACCACGTGCACCTGAAGGATGTGTGGTGGAGCGAGCGCCCGACACGCGCCGGTGTGTTTGGCGGTCATACCGAGTTCGGGAGTCGCGATCGCTACTGGGACTTCCGATCGATCGGGCGTGGGCGTGTGCAGTTCGAGGAGATCATTCGCGGGCTCAACCGCATCGGCTACAAGGGGCCGCTCTCGATCGAGTGGGAGGACATCGGGATGGATCGCGAGTTCGGCGCACGCGAGGCGTGTGCGACGGTGAAGGCGATGAACTTCAGGCCGAGCACGGTGCGGTTCGACGCGGCCTTCGAGCGCGACGGAGGGTAGCACGATGCACTCTCGCCAGATGCAACGCGCGCGGCGCGCGGGCGTGTCGCTCGCCATGTCGCTCGCCGCGTCGATCGCCGTGGCGCTTCTGGCGATGTCCGCGCCGGCGCTCGCGCAGCAACCCACGCGCGCCACGCGCTGGCTGTACGCCGCCGAGTTGGGGGTGCTCCATTCGAATCATCCGTACGATGACGGCATTCCCGCATACGGGCTCTCGTTCGGTGTGGAGCGCGGCTGGACGGAACGACTGGCCGTGCGCACGGTGCTGGCGTGGGCGGAAAGCCTGGATGCGGGCGACGACGTCTCCATCTGCCATCCCACGAGCACGGGCGCGTGCTATCCCGCGGCGTTGTTTCCGCTACGCACCTGGACGCTCGAACTGGACGGCGTGTACACGCCCGACGGCAGCGTTCCGCTCAAGCTGGTGGCGGGCGGCGGGTTGGCCTATCCCATCGGCATCCGCCAGAAGACAAGCGTGAGCGACCATCAGGAACACGACCGCACACTCAAGGGGCTGGCCCGCGTTGGCGCGTCGCTGGGACTCGGCACGAGCGTGCGCGCGCCGCGGCTGCAATACACGCGCGGCTGGCTGTCCGGTGCCTACGAGTCATTCGATCGGATCGACCAGCTGTCGTTTGTTGTCGTCTTCTGACTCGCAGTTGGTGGTGCCCGAAGCGGTCGATGTGGGCGTGGACGCTGTGAAGGGCAAGTTCTTTCACCGCGGAGAACGCAGGGTCTCGCAGAGGATCGAAGTGCGCGATCAAGGTCCATCGCGATCGTCACTCCACTCCTAGAAACCCCGTGTTCCCTGTGGTAGAAGATCTTGCCCTTCGTTCATCGCGCGCTCCACCCACCCGAGCCGGTGCGCAGCGTCCGCCCCCTCCCATGCGTACCTTTGTGCCTTCCTTGTCCGTCCCCGACAACTGGACCCCCGGAGCGCCCCGATGCTCAACCGTCGCGCATGGCTTCGAACCGCCGCAGGCAGCGGCGCCGCACTCGCCTTGAGCCCGACTCTCGCCAAGGCGCTCGAATCGCTCCACGCCGGCCTCGGGGTTCAGGGCTCGATTCTCAAGAAGGCGATCCCAGCCACCGGCGAACTTCTTCCCGTCATCGGGCTCGGCAGTTCGGCAACCTTTGCCACCGTCGCCCGCAGCGAGGAGGTCTCCGCGCTCAAGGAGGTCTTCCAGGCGATGGCAGATCGCGGGGCGACGCTCTTCGACACGGCGCCGAGCTATGGCGCATCTGAGCAGGTCGCGGGGCAGATCGTCAACGAACTCGGGATTGCCGGGAAGATGTTCTGGGCCACGAAGCTCAACGCCGCGGGGCGCGGCGGGGGAACCACCGACCCGGCCGCCGCGCGCGCCCAGGTGGAGCAGTCGTTCGAGCGCCTCAAGCGCCCCAGGATCGACCTGATCCAGGTGCACAACATGTCCGACGTCCCCACCCAGCTCGGCGTCCTCAAGGACTACAAGAAGGAGGGGCGCGTGCGCTACATCGGCGTCACCACGACGTTCGAACCGCAGTATCCCGGGCTGGTCGAGGTGATGAAGAACGAGCCGCTCGACTTCATCGGGATCGACTACGCGGCCGACAACCGCCAGGTGGAAGAGGCGATCCTCCCGCTGGCGCAGGAACGCAAGATCGCGGTGCTGGCGTACGCGCCGTTCGGCCGCACCTCGCTCTTTCGCCGCATCGGCGACCGTCCGCTCCCCGACTGGGCCCGCGAGGTCGACGCGACAACCTGGGCGCAGCTCCTCCTCAAGTGGGTGGTCTCGCACCCGGCCATCACCGCGGTCACGCCGGCCACGTCGCAAGCCAAGCACATGCTCGACAACATCGGCGGGGGCGTTGGCCGGTTGCCGACGCCGGCGCAGCGGCAGCGCCTCATCGAGTTCGTGGACGCGCTGCCGCCGGCCCCCCCGCGCGGGCGTTAGGCACGGCGACGCCGTGCGCCGATCGGGTGCCCAGTCACGGGCACCCGACGCAGTGGGTGGTCTCGGGCATGACGAGGAGCCGCCCGAGGGGAATAGGAGCCCCGCACCGGGTGCACCAGCCATACCGGTCGTCCCGCATGCGAGCCAGCGCGCCGAGGGTCTCGTCCATCTCGCGATCGACGTCGATCCCCGCGGCGCGCGCGCGCTCCAGGCGGCGCTGCGCGCGCAGGAGCTGCTCGTGCAGGTCGCGACGCTGTTCGGCGGTGAGCGCGCCGCCCTGCTCCGGCAACGCGTCGCGCCGGAAGGCGCGCGCCGTCATGCGGCCCCCTGCGGTGTCCCGTCGGCCAGTGCCGTGGGTCGCCACTCCATGGTCGCGCCATGCGCCTTCTGCGCGACTTCGAGCATCACCGACAGCCACATGTCGTTAGGCACGGCGATCTCGAAGGCAAACCCCTCCACCGCGAACCGGGCCGCGTCACGCGGCGAAACGAGACGCGCGACGACCCGGTCGTCCAGGCGCACGCGCTCGTCGGCCGACACCGGGTGCGGAAAGGGAACGGGGACGAGCTGCTCGCGCCCCGCCGACCAGGTCACGAGGAGCGAGGCCGCGGCGTCGGCGGCAAAGTAGGAGTCCACCCGCGTGGGGAAACCACCGATGCCGACAATCCCCGGCCGAATCCAGCCGATCGTTGCCGAACCTTCCGTCACGACGTAGCCCACGCCAGGGCGTCGCACCAGCTGCAGTTGCGTTTGCACGAGAGTGTCCCTCCGAGCGAAGTAGTGATTCGCGAGTCTCCGTGACGGCGACCCGCCAAGTCGCGGGGCCCGCCGCGGGCGCCCGCCAATGCACGACGCCCCACCGGCGGCATGTGCGCAGGTGGGGCGGACGGTCGGCGACGAGCGTCACCGACGAGGCCGAAGTCGAGTTGGGCTAGCCGCCTTCGCGCGCGCTCGCCGAACCCACCCTGCAATGCCAGCTGGGGAGGCCCCCGGCCGCGCCGCGCTCCGATGCGGAGCGGCGCGCGACGCGGGGGTGGGAGGAGCGCATCTCCGATACGCGCGTCTTGCGCGCGCCAGCGGTCGCGAATCGCGACAGTGGGGTCTCGGTCACCCCGAGCATCGCCGAACGCCCGGTCCACGCGCACACCATGGACTCGACCACGCATGTGACGGCGCGTGTCGAGAGCGAAGGCGTTTGGCGATGAAGCGGCGACGTTGCGAGCATCGGCGAGGGCAAATGCGTACGGAATCCGGTGGGTGCTGGAACTCGTACGAAAGCTAGGCTGCGGGCGCGGGAACGCCAATCGGGGGAATCCTCCTCGCGCGGCACCTCCTCCGCCCGCTACAGCCGAGCGCTACTTTCGCGCTCGTCGCGTTGCGGCGGTTTGTTCGCCGTTCATTCGCCGGTTGTTCGCCGTTCGTTCGCCGGTTGTTCGCCGGTTGTTCGCCCCTTACCCCGAGAAGACGGGACCATTCATGACCAGTTCCAATGGGCTGTCGGCCCGGCTACGCGCGGCGGTCGGTGCGCGGGAAGGTGAAGGCGCCGTTCTCCTCTGGTCCACCGCGTACTACTTCCTGGTCCTGTGCGCCTACTACGTCATCCGCCCCATCCGCGATGACATCGGCGCGGCGAGCGGGGCGGAGAAGCTGGCGTGGCTCTTCACCGGGACGCTGGCCGGGATGCTCGCCGTCCACCCGCTCTACACCAGCATCGTCACCCGCCTAACGCGGCGGCGTTTCGTGTCCTGGGCGTATCGCTTCTTCGCGCTCAATCTGGTCGCCTTCTACCTCTATTTCCGGAATGCCGACCCGGCGCAGGCGGTCTGGGCGGGGCGCGTCTTCTTCATCTGGACGAGCGTCTTCAACCTCTTCGTCGTCTCGGTCTTCTGGTCGCTCACCACCGACCTCTTCAGGCCGGGACAGGGAAAGCGCCTCTTCGGCTTCGTCGCCGTGGGGGGAACGTTAGGCGCGATGCTCGGCGCCACGATCACGTCGACACTCGTGGGCGTGGTGGGGAGCGTGGGACTGATGCTCGTCTCGGCGGTGATCCTCGAACTCGCGGTGCAGGCGGCACTGGTCATCGACCGGCACGAAGGACGGATGCGGGAGGCGGCGGTGGCCGAGGGCGAGCCGGCGTCCGAGGCCACGCGCGACGCCTCGAAGGAGGTGATCGGCGGCGGGATCCTCGACGGGATCAAGCACACCTTCTCGTCGCCATACCTCTTTGGCATCGCCACGCTGATCCTCTTCTACACCATCTCGTCGACCTTCCTGTACTTCCAGCAGGCCGACATCGTGAAGGTCGCCTTCGGCGACGACCGCGAGGCACGCACGCGTGTGTTTGCCAACATGGACCTCGTCACCAACGGGCTGACCCTCATCGCGCAGCTCTTCCTCACGGGGCGCGTGATGAAGTGGCTCGGCGTCGGCGCGGCGCTCGCCTTTCTCCCGGTCCTGACGATGGTCGGCTTCGGGATCCTCGGAATTGCCCCGGTGCTCTCGGTGCTCATCGTCTTCCAGGTGCTGCGCCGCGCCGGCAACTTCGCCATCCAGCGCCCCGGGCGCGAGGCGCTGTTCACCGTCCTCGCGCGCACCGACAAGTACAAGGCGAAGAACTTCAGCGACACCTTCGTCTACCGGCTGGGTGACCAGGTGGGTGCCTGGTCGTACACGTGGATGGCGGTCTTCGGCCTTGGCGCCTCGGGGCTGGCCTTCACCATGGTTCCCTTCTCGGCGCTGTGGTTGCTGCTGACAGTTTGGCTCGGTCGGCAGTATGCACAGCGGGAGGCGGCGCGCACGGCCGGGCGCTAGCCGACGCCCTCCGTGCGCGGTGCCAGCTTCACGAACAGCACCGCCACCGCCGCGCAGATCAGCAACGCTCCCGCCAGCCGGATCACGTTCTCCGGGTTGCCGCCTAACAGCGACCGGTAGAACAGCGGGAGCGTGAAGATCTGGATCATCATCGGGATCACGATGAACATGTTGAAGATCCCCATGTAGACGCCCACGCGCTCCTGCGGGATGCTCCCGGCGAGCATCACGTACGGGTTCCCCATGATGCTCGCCCAGGCCAGCCCCACTCCAATCATGGGGAGAAAGAGCAGTGCCCGGTCGTGGATGGCGGGAATGGACAGCATCGCGATCCCGGCCAGCGTCAGGCAGATGGCGTGCACCACCCTGGGGCCAAAGCGCCTGGTGAACGGCACCATCGCGAACGCGGCGACAAAGGCGATGAAGTTGTAGAAGCCGCCAATGCGCCCGTTGATGAGCCCCGCCTCGCGAAAGCCGTGCGTGTTGGCGTCCGACGAGCCAAACAATGTCACGGCGAGCGACAGGACGATGTACTGCCAGTAGCAGAACATCGCGTACCACTGGAAGAGCTTCATCACCGCCAGCTGCTTCATGGCCGTCGGCATCTCGCGGAACGCCTCTGCCACCTCGGACAGCGCGGCACCGAAGCCGCGCGGGAGCTGTTCGATGCGACGCCGCTCCTCGTCGGAGAGCGGAAGCTCCGGCGTGGTGCGCACGGTGACGAGGATCGACGAGATCGAGAAGACGGCGCCGATGAGGAAGGCCCAGACGGTGATCCACGGAATGCCGCGACCGTTCACCGCATCGCCGTTCATCCCCACGGCCACGAGGAGCGACGGCGTGAGATAGGAGAGCGTCTGCCCCAGCCCGGTAAAGGCGCTCTGCGTCAGGAAGCCGATGGAATGCTGCGAGGCGTCGAGGCGATCGCTCACGAAGGCGCGGTACGGCTCCATCGTGATGTTGTTGGCCGCGTCGAGCACCCACAGGAGACCGGCCGCCATCCACAGCGTGCGCGAGAACGGCATGGCAAAGAGCGCCAGGGAGCAGAGCACCGCCCCCACGAGGAAGTACGGCGTGCGCCGCCCGCGCGGCGAGAGCGTGCGGTCGCTCATGGCCCCCACGATGGGCTGCACGAGGAGCCCAGTCATGGGCCCCGCCAGCCACAGGAGTGGGAGCGACGCCTCGTCGGCGCCCAGGTACTTGTAGATCGGGCTCATGTTCCCCTGCTGCAGCCCGAAGCTGTACTGGATGCCGAAGAAGCCGACGTTCATGTTCACGATCTGCCAGAACGAGAGCCTCGGCCTGGCCACACCGCCGCTTGCGGGAACGTCGCCGATGCTCGATGCTGCTCCTGCCACTGGTGTATCCTCCTACCGCCTGTGGTCCTTTCCGTGGTTGGTCCCGCCCTGATACCGTCGACACCCTCGTGACATCGCTCCCCTCACTGGAGGCCGAGTCGCTGGCGCTGCTGCGCGACTTGTGTGGCCCGCACGGCATTCTCGCGTCGCGCGCCGCGACCGCCAACTACCGTGCCGTCTTTGCCCGCGACGCCGTGATGGCGGGCGTGGCCGGCCTCCTGCTGCGTGACCCGGTGGTGACCGCTGGGCTCGTGCGCACGCTCGAGCATCTCCGCCAGCTGCAGGGTGCCGAGGGGCAGGTGCCGTCCAACTACGAGATGCGGGATGCGGGGGCGCACGTCTCGTTCGGCACGCTGGCGCCCCGCCTCGATGCGGCCACCTGGTACCTCATGGGCATCGCGCTCGCCGCACGCGCCGGCGCCATAAACGCCGCCGCCTGGCGCGAGAGCGCCGAGCGGGCGGTGCACTGCCTGCAGGCCATCGAGTACAACGGGCGGCACCTGATGTACGTCCCCACCGGCGGCAACTGGGCCGACGAGTACATCTTCGAGGGATACATCCTGTACGACCAGGTGCTGCGCGCCTGGGCGTTGCGGCTGCTGGCGGCGACCTATGACGTCCCGGCCTGGCGCGCCAAGGCGGGACACATTGCCGACACCATCTCCGAACGCTTCTTCGCCAGCGAGAAGGCTGGTGCGCAGCAACCCATTGCCGCCTTCACGCCGGTGCGCCGCTTCGAGATGTTCGACCTCGCGGCGTGCGCGCTCCTCGCCGCGTCGGGCATTGCCCCGCAGCGCGCGCAACAGGCGCTGGCCTGGATCGACGAGGCCTTCCTGGCGCAGGGAAAGCTCCCACCGGCCTTCGACCCGGTCATCGAGGAGGGGGACGCCGAGTGGCCGGCGCTGAGGCGCTACCACCTGCACGGCTTCCGCAACCGCCCGTACGAGTACCACAATGGCGGCATCTGGCCCATCTGGCTGGGGTGGCTCGCGCTGGGGCAGGTGCAAGGCGGGCATCACGACGCGCTCGCCCGCCTGCGCCAGACCGCCCATCGCGCGTTAGGCTCGGCGAACGGCTTTGCCTTCGAGGAGTACCTGCATGGGCGCACCGGCGTCGCGCTCGGCACCCCGCACATGGCGTACACCGCCACCGGGATCCTCTTCCTCCACCTCGCGGGCTCCAGCGCCCAGCGCGAACTCCTTGGCACATGACCAACGCCGATCGCTACAACCTGTCTCCCGACTCGCTCCAGCGCGCCACACGCATCATCGGGATACTGCGCGCCGACTTCGCGCTCGCCCCAGGGCGGAAGCTCGTCATTGGCGTGGCCGGCGAATCGGGGAGCGGCAAGTCGGTCGCTGCCTCGTCGCTGGCGCAAGCGCTGGGGGAGGCGGGGTTCCGCGCCGCAGTGCTGTACCAGGATGACTACTTCGTGCGCCCGCCCCGCACCAACCACGACTTCCGGCTCCTCGACATCCACGCCAACGTGGGGCCGCAGGAGGTGCAACTCGACCTCATCGCCCAGCACATCGCCGCCTTTCGGGATGGGCGCGACGTTGTCGGGCCGCTCGTCGACTATGCGGGCAACCGATTCGTGACGCAGCCGCTCGCATTGTCCAACGCCGGCGTGCTGGTGGTGGAGGGGACCTACGTGCTTGGCCTGCGCGACCTCGACGTGCGCCTGTTCTGCTCCGCCACGCACGCCGAGACGCGCGAGCGGCGCAAGGCACGGGCGCGCGACGCCGACGACCCGATCATCGAGCGCATCCTCGATATCGAACACCGCCTCATTGCCCCGCAGGGCGACACGGCCGACCTGGTCATCGACGCCCGGTTCGAGCTGCACCGGCGCGAGCAGTAGCGCCGCACGCGCGCGCGTTGCGACTGACGGCACGGCGCGTGGCGCCTAGCGCTCCAGCCCCAGCCGCCGCTCCCGCTCTTCCGTCTCGCGCCCCTCGCGGTCGCTCATCGCCGGGCGCGACGTCCCCGCCCCCCTGTCCGCCCCGACCACCACGCCAGCGCGACGAACAGGAGCCCGAACACCAGCATCACCACTCCCCACAGGAGGTTGATGTTCAGGTTCCCCGCCGGGGCATACAGGTTCGTGTTTCCCCTCGTCGCCAGGCCGAAGCCCGCCAGCAGCACCCCCAGCACGGTGAACAACTCGCCAATGGGATACCTGAGGTCCAACGATGCGGAACCGCTCATGATGGCGCTCCGGTAAGGGTCAGAAGAAGACGATGTTGAGGAGCACCGTCATGGCCAGCACGCCGATCGCGAAGGTGGCCGGACGCTGGATCCACGTCAGGTGCTCCTCCGTTGGCTTGGGGGTGAGCGAGTACACCAACCCCTTGAGCTCCGCATCGGGGCGAGGGCGCGTCATCAGCGACACGATGATCGTCACCACGAAGCAGGTCGAGAAGGCGACGATGGCGGTCCAGAACGTCTGCGCCATCTCGCTGGGGTAGGTGAGGATGGTCCCGAAGTACCCCCCCTTGATGCCGGGAACGGCGCCACGCGCCAGCGAGATGCCGTGATGCACCGCGGCGCCCAAGGTCCCCATCACCAGCCCGAGGAAGGCGCCGTGCCCCGTGCTGCGCTTCCAGAACATGCCTAACGCAAATGTCGCGAAAAGCGGGGCGTTCACGAAGGCAAAGACGAGTTGCAGGAACTCCATGATGTTGTTGAAGGCACTCGCCGCGTAGGCCGCCGCCACCGACAGCATGATCCCGCCCACCGTCGCCGCACGCCCCATCCACAGGTAGTGCTCGTCGCTTGCCCCCCGGCGGATGTGCGCCTGGTAGATGTCGTAGGTCCAGACGGTGTTGAACGCCGTTACGTTGCCGGCCATCCCCGACATGAACGACGCCATCAACGCCGTGAGCCCCAGTCCCAGCATCCCCGTGGGGAAGAGCGTCACCAGCATCATCGGCGTTGCGAGGTCGTAGTCGAGCACGGTGCGTCCGGTCGCATCGACCATCGCGGCCCCATTGGCCGCCAGCTTGGCCGGGATGATCCCCTGCCCGATCCCGCCCACCGCGGTCGCCCCTTCACCACCGCCCAGCACCAGCGCAATCATCCCCGGCAGGATCACCAGGAAGGGGAAGAGCATCTTGGGTACGGCCGCAATCAGCGGCGTGCGCCGCGCCGCCGTCATGGAATCGGCCGCCATGGCGCGCTGCACCACGAGAAAGTCGGTGCACCAGTAGCCGAACGAGAGGACGAAGCCGAGCCCCATCAGGAGCCCGAACGATTCCACGCCAATCGAGTTGGTCGCCGCATCGCCCATCCCCTTCCAGGCATGCGTGTAGGCGGTGGGCGTCATCTGCGCGTTGATGGCCGCCTGCGTCAGCCGCTCCTGCAGAAGGTTCCACCCGCCCACGGCGCGCAGCCCGAGAAAGACAAGCGGGGCAAAGCCGAAGACGATCATGAAGAACTGCAGCACCTCGTTGTAGATCGCGCTCGTCAGCCCGCCAAAGAGCACGTAGGCCAGGACGATCGCCGCCGAGACGATGACGCTGACGTCGAAATCCCACCCCAGCAGGAGGTTGAGGAGCTTCCCCATTGCATACATCGACACGCCTGACGAGAAGATCGTCATGAAGGCGAACGACACCGCGTTCAGCGTGCGTGTCTTCTCGTCGAAGCGAAGCTTGAGGTACTCGGGGACCGAGCGCGCGCGCGAACCGTAGTAGAACGGCATCATGAAGAGCCCGACGAAGACCATCGCCGGGATGGCGCCCACCCAGTAGAAGTGCGAGGTGGCAATGCCGTACTTCGCCCCCGACGCCCCCATCCCGATCACCTCCTGCGCCCCGAGGTTGGCCGAGAGAAAGGCGAGCCCCGTGACCCACGGCGGAAGCGAGCGCCCGGAGAGGAAGAAGTCGGTGGACGTGCGCATCATCCGTCGCAGCGCCCAGCCAATGCCGAGCACCACCGCGAAGTAGATGGCCATCACCACATAGTCGAGCGTGGTCAGCGTCGTGACGTGCATCGAGACCTCAGGCGAGGGGCGGTGGATCGGACAGGACGGGACGTGAAGCCGAACGAGTCAGGCAGCGTACGACGAGCGACAGCAGAACCGCAGGACAGCAGCGTGCCTAACGTGTCATCGGGACTGGACGGCACGGGGCGCCCTTGCAGCCGCCGCCACGGCGGCCTCCTTCGAGCGCAGGAGGAGCACGGTGTCGTTGTTGCGCGCCACCGCGACCGAGCTTCGCCCCCCGGGGCCTCGCACCAGCTTGAGGTCTCGCACCTCACCGTCGATCGCCACGCCGCTCTGCGCCATGTCGACCGGGGTGAACGTGCCGCCGCCATCGCCGCGCAGGAAGAGCCCGTAACCGGCGTCGTAGCGCCCGTACACCGGCGTCACGCCGTTGAAGTTTCCCCCCAGCAGGAGGTCGACCGTCCCGTCGCCGTCAAAGTCGCGCGCCACGGCGCCGTACACGGGGAAGAACTGCGCCTCGGCCGGAAGCGTCGTCACCGCAAATCCCTTCCCATTGGCGATGGCCACCGCCGAGGCCAGCATGCGCGCCTCGAGCACCGTCGCCTTCGACAGTTCGGCCGGGGGAAAGATCTGCTCGATCGTTGCAGCTCCGAACGACGTGAACGACGGGTACTTCTGCCGCAGCGCCGGCATCAGCTTCACCAGGTCGTCGCGCCCGGCCACGGGGTAGCTCGTCCCGTGCTTGTAGAAGGTGAGGAGCTGCTTGAGCGACCCGGTGTTGAAGAAGTCGCCCACGTAGAGTCGCGCCGGTTCGCTGGGCGACGCATGCACGTAGGAGTTGAGCCCAAGGTTGCCTAACACGAGGTCCGGTCGCGCGTCGCCGTTGAGGTCGGCGACTGTCACGCTGTTCCACCACCCTTCCGTCGACGCCAGCCCCGCCTCGGTGCTGCGCTCCACGAAGTGCCCCCCTTCCTGGCGAAAGAGGCGCACCGCCATCCACTCGCCGGCCACGACGAGATCGAGCTTCCCGTCGCCATCGTAGTCGAGCCAGGCGCCTGACGAGACCATCCCCGCGTGCACGAGCGCCGGGGCCAGCGTTGCCGTGACGTCGGCAAAGCGCCCGCTGCCGTCGTTCTGCAGCAGGTGACTGGTGGGGATGCGACCGTACTCGCGCGACACCACGCGCGCACCGAGAAACAAGTCGGGATCGCCATCGCCGTCGAAGTCGCCAACCAGGACGCACCCGCCGTTCTCGCGAATCGAGGGGAGTGCATTCACGTCGCGCGTGAACGTTCCCTTCCCGTCGTTGCGATACAGCCGGCTCTCCAGCGCCTCGGCGTCGCCCCAGAACTCGTTGCCGCCGCTCACCACCACCAGGTCCTGGTCGCCATCGCCGTCGGCGTCGAGGAAGGCCGCGTCCACGTCCTCGTCGAGCGAGTCGGCGGCAATCGCCGGTTGGGGACGCGCGCGGAAGCTCCCGTCGGGGCGCTGCACCAGGAGCGTCCCCGCCTGCCACTTGGCTCCGCCCACGTACACATCATCGAGCCCGTCGCCATCGACGTCGGCAACCGCGAGCGCCGGCCCCTCGGTCGAGAGGCGGTGCGGCATCAACGGTTCGCGGTTGTAGTCGAGGAAGTCGTTCTCCACATGGCGCACCGGTGGCCCGAGTTCGCTCGAGACGTCGGCAAAGAGCGGCGACGACGGCGGCGCGGCCGGCGCCCAGCGAAGCGTGGCATCCCGCTGGTGGAGCGTGAGGTGGCGGTCGAGCGGGAGCGGCTTCACCACTTGCATCCGGCGGTCGGGCCAGATCACGACCAGCGAGTCGCCCTGTTCCGTGTCACCAAAGCCGAAGTGCAGGCGCGGGTCCATCGAGGAAAGCCAGCCGCGCGTGGGCACCTGCTCCACGAGCTGCGTGGTTCCGCCGGCGGTGGCAAGGACCTTGGCGCCGACACCCGCCGTGTTCTTCCCCTCGCCGTGCAACGTGACCGCGAGCCAGTGGTGCTTCGTCAGCTCTCGCGCGCGGTTGCGGTAGATCGACGCCGGGGCGGCGATGTTGTTCACCACCAGGTCGAGCGCCCCGTCGTTGTCCAGGTCGACGTAGGCGGCCCCGTTCGAGAAGCCGGGCTGCGACAGTCCCCAGCGGTCGGCCACATCGGTGAAGCGATATCGCCCTTCGTTGCGGAAGAGGTAGTTCGAGAGCGCAATGCGCGGCATGCTGTCCAGAAGGGCGAGGTTCTCCTTGGAGATCCCGCGCGCCAGCGACGCCTGCATGGCCTGGTTGCCGACGTAGTTGATGTAGTCCAGGTCGTTCGGGCGACGGTAGATCCCGTTGGTGATGAACAGGTCCTTGCGCCCGTCGTCATCGAAGTCGGCGAGGAGGGCAGACCAGCTCCAGTCGGTGGCCTGCACGCCGGCCAGATAGCCGATCTCGGAAAAGCGCCCACCGCCGCGGTTCAGCTGCAACGTGTTGCGCGCGTACTGCGGCCAGTAGCCGGCGCGCACGCGCAGGTCGAAGAGATTGAACCCTTCGCTCGACGCCGACGTCTTGAGCACGTCCTCGCGCTCGGGGAGCATGTCGAGCACGGCGAGGTCGGGGCGCGCGTCGTTGTCGATGTCGCCCGCATCGACCCCCATCGAGAATCGCGACGTGTGCCTGGTGGCGCGCGCGATGGACTCGGTGAAGGTCCCGTTGCAGTTGTTGAGGTAGAGGTAGTCGTTCTCCTGGAAGTCGTTGGCGATATACAGGTCGGGACATCCGTCCATGTTCACGTCGCTCGCGACAACGCCCAGCCCGAACCCTTCCACCCCCTGGTAGATCCCCGCCTTGGCGCTCACATCGGTGAAGCGCCCGCCATCGTTGCGAAACAACCGGTCGCCGGCGGTGGGGTGCGGGATGGTGCGCAACGCGGGCGACCCGACCGCGCGCTCGGTCTGCGTGGAGTGGTTGAGGAGGTACAGGTCCAGGTCACCGTCCATGTCGTAGTCCAGGAAGGCGGCCTGCGTGGAGTATCCCTCATGCCCTACCCCAAACTCTGCCGTGCGGTCGGTGAAGTGCCCAGCGCCGTCGTTGATGTACAGGATGTTGCGCCCCGCCATCGACAGGTAGCGGACGGCGGAGACGTAGAGGTCCAGGTCCCCGTCACCATCCACATCGGCCATCGCCACCCCCGTCTTCCACCCCGGCGGCCCCGACACGCCAGCCGACTCGGTGGCATCCTCGAAACGGAAGCTCCCCTTGTTGAGGTAGAGCCGGTTGGGCTCGAGGTTGGATGAGAAGTAGAGATCGGGGAGCGAGTCGCCGTTCACGTCGCCGACCGCGACGCCGCCCCCGTTGTAGTAGTACAGGTAGTTCAGGATGTTGAAGTCCGGCGACTCGGGGAGCGTGTTCTGGAACGAGACGCCGGTGGCCGCAGGTGCAAGGAGTTCGAAGAGCGGTGGTTGGGACGGTGCCGCATCCGCCGGCGAGCGGCCGCACCCCACGGCACTGGCGAGCGCACCCGTCAGCAGCAATGCGCGCGCAAACCGGCCGGGAGTGCCTCGCCCCTTCACGGCGTGCTGCCCGACGCGGCCGAAGTCGCAGGCGTCACCGTGCGCGTACGCACCTTCGACACGACGTACTGCCCGACCTTCTGCCCCTGCAGCATCCCCTGCTCGATGGCGCGGCGGTAATGAATCCCGCCATACAGGCGCGAGATCGCCGCCTCCGCGGCCGCCTGGCGGAACGAGGTGAACGAGCGAATCGGGAGGCCGAACTCCAGCTCGGTCGAATCGGTGAAGGCGAAGTTGTCGCCGAACACGTCGGTCAGGACCTCGGCCGCCGACCCCGATGCCACGCTGTGCCCGCTCGTGTACTCCGGGAACGGGGGCGTCTGCAGCATCGGCGTCCACTGCTCGTCGATGTAGCGATTGATGACCGTCTCGGGGCGAATGAGGTTGCTGCGGTACTTCTCATCCCACGATGAAACGAAGGCATCGGCCAACCCGATCGCTGTGCGCGCGTAGGCATCGGCGGCACGCAGCGGGTCGGCGCCGGCCTTCCGCGCTGCCCCACCCACGATCCCCATCCAGTGCCCCCCGGGGGTGATCTTCTTCGTGGCGAACATCGTGTGACCCTGCACGTTCATCACGTACGGGTTGCAGTCCCAGAAGGCGAGGATCTCCTTCTGGTCGTCGGTGAGCCTGGCCTTGGTCTCGTAGACCTCCATCGCCTCCTTCATGAACGGCGAACCCTTGGCCGAGTCGAAGGGGAGCGGCGGGAGCGGCTTGAACTGCGACCCCGTGTCGAGCACGAAGGGGCGGAGTGCACCCCAGTGCGGCTCCACGGCGTCCATGTAGGCCGGCGGCGTCGGGACCCAGCGCCCGCGCGCCTTGGTCACCGAGTACTTGGGCCAGCCGCGCGACTGCTTGTAGCGATCGCCCCCCGCCCAGGCGAGGATGTGCCCGGCCACCGTGTCGCCGAAGGCAATCGAGGCGCGGTACACGTCAGCCGCAACGCTCGCTTCGTAGCGCTTGTCCATCGCCGTGCGCAGCGAATCGATGCGCTCGCGCGAGAACGTCAGCGCCTGTGCCACCGTCATGAAGGCGTGCACCCCGGCCAGCGGATAGTCCACCGCTCCCCCCGCCGGCGGCGCGGGCACCGCAGTCAACCCCGTCAGCTGCCCGGCAAGCGAATGGTAGGTCGTGTCGCCCGGGCGCATGGCCTCGTAGGCGGCAATGCTCGCGTAGGCGTACGTCCGGCTCGCCTGTGGCGGCGAGAAGATGTCGTACACCATGACCATCGAGAGCGCATGCATGGCGTCGTGCAGCGGCATCGCATCCGACGCCGTCACCGCGCGCGTTGCGGCTGAAGCGCCCCCGCCCGTCGCGTCGCTGCTCGTGCACGCGGAGACCAGAGCGACGATGGTCAGCATCGCCGCCAATGCGGCGCCTCGAAGGCGATTGGACAAGTCGTGATGCATGAGTCAGTTCCTCGAACCGCCAGCCGTGGGGCCAGTGAGTGCCGCGGGCATGTCGCGCTGTGCCACGCGACGCGGCGCCGGCCGGAAGACCAGTGGCGTGTCATTGTTGCGTGCGACGGCGATCACCTCGCCGCCCCTGGTGCGGATGCGCGCAATGTCGCGCGACTCGCCAGGAACAAGGAAGCCGCTCGCCCACGGCGCCAGCGCGGTGAACGCACCCCGTCCATCGCCGCGCAGCACCAGGCCGCGGCTCTCCGCGGCGCGCCCGATCTCCGGCTTGAAGCCGTCCAGGTTCCCCGCCAGCAGCACGTCCAGCGCGCCATCACCATCCACGTCGCGCGCAAGGATGCCATACACGGGGGCCAGCTGCGCCTCGGCAGGAAGCGGGACGACGGTGAAGCTCCCGTTGCCATCGTTGCGCACCATGACGGTCGCGAAGGTCTGTGCGATGCGCTCGATTGCCCCCTCCCGGTCCCTGGGCGGGAAGATGTCGGCCATCGTCGCCGTCGCGTAGTCGATGTAGTTGAGGTAGCGCGCCTTGAGCGGGGGGATCGCCTTGATGAGGTCATCGCGCAGCACGAGCGGGTAGCTCTTCCCCTGTCCGTAGCACGCCACCACCTGCTCGGCGAAGCCGTTCCCGTCGAAGTCCTTCACCAGCATCGTCGTCGGCTCGCTGGGCGAGGCCCTGAGGCGCGTGTTGAGCCCCAGGTTGCCAACGATGAAGTCCATGCGCCCATCGCCATTGAAGTCGCCGGCCACGATGCGATTCCACCACCCGCTGCTCTGCTCCAGCCCCTTGGCCGCCATCGGCGCCAGGCGTCCACCTCCCGCGTTGCCGAAGACGGTGATCGGCATCCAGTCGCCCACCACGATCAGGTCGGGGCGCTTGTCGCCATCGACATCCTGCCAGACGGCGTCGGTGACCATCCCCACGCGTTGCAGCTGGGGGGCGAGCTGCGCCGTCACGTCGGTAAAGCGCCCGCGACCGTCGTTGCGCAAGAGCGTGCTCTGCGGCGTCTCGCCGTACTTCCACGGGATCGACCGCCCACCCACGAAGAGGTCGATGTCGCCATCGCCGTCGTAGTCGATGGCCGCGGGGCGCGACCCCGAAATGAACTCGGGTGGGATGGCGTCGGCGCTGCGGGTGAACTTCCCGCGCCCATCGTTGAGGTACAGGCGATCCTGCAGCGCCGGCGCCAGGTCAGAGTACTCGTTGCCACCGCTGACGACGTACAGGTCCTTGTCGCCATCGCCATCGGCGTCGAAGAAGGTCGCCCCCACGTCCTCGGAGATCGCGTCGGCGGCAAAGGTGGCCGCGCTCGCCGAGTTGAATCGCCCGTCGCCTTGCTGGATGAAGAGCGAGCCCGCCTGTTCCTTGGAGCCGCCTACGTAGACGTCGTCGAGCCCATCGCCATTCACGTCGCCCACCGCCATTGCCGGCCCCTCGGTGGAGAGCATGCGCGGAATGAGGCGCTCACGGTCGAAGTCGATGAAGTCGCTTTCCTTGTGCGTGAACGGGATGGCGTCGATCGCCGCCACCCGCGCCATGAGCGCCGGGGTGGCCGCCGCGCCGCCGTCAGGCGCAATGTCCGGAGCCGGCGCTGCGGCGGCGGTTGCCTGGCGCACCACGACCTGCTGCCCGGCCGCCGTTGCCCCCAGCGCGCTCTCGCGGGCGTCGGGCCACTGCACCCGCACCGCGCTCGCACTGTCGTGCGCGCCAAGGCCGAAGGTGAGCACGTAGTCCACCGACGACTGGAAGCCACGCGCCGGGTTCAGCTCCTGCACCAGCGTGTCGCCGCCTGCCACCACCGTCACCCGCGCCCCGATCGCGAACCGGTTCTTCCCCTCCCCCTCCAGGCGCAGCTGCAGCCAACGGTTTGCCTTGCCCACCGTGTGCGCGTTGTTGCGGTACACGAACGACTCGGCGTTCACGTTGTTCACCACCAGGTCCGGCGCCCCGTCGCCATCCAGGTCGCCGTAGGCGGCGCCGCTGGAGAACGACGGCGAGTCCAGCCCCCATGCCTTGGCCTCGTTCACGAACGAGAGCGACCCGAGGTTGCGGAACGCATAGTCGGGAATCGGCGTCGACTTCATCGCGTTGATCAGCTTCATGAAGTCGACCTGGCCGTCCTTCTTCATCGCCCCTTCCATCGTCTCCTCATTGGCGAGGAAGGCGATGTAGTCCTGCGACGTCACGTCCTTCACCAGCCCGTTGGTGACGTAGATGTCCTTGCGGCCATCCAGGTCGAGGTCGGCGATGAGCGCGCTCCAGCTCCAGTCGGTTCGCGACACGTTCGCCATCTGCCCCACGTCGGTGAACGTCCCGTCGCGGTTGTTGCGCTGCAGCATGTTGCGCATGAACTGGTGCCCGTACCCGTTGGACACCTTGGTCATGTACACGTCCCACCCCTCGAACGACGCCATGGTGCGCAGGCGATACTCGTCCTCGGGGAGCATGTCGGTGGTGTAGATGTCGGGCCACCCGTCGTTGTCGACGTCGCCCATGTCCATCCCCATCGAGAAGTACGAGTCGGCCGTCAGCTGCTTCTCCAGCACCTCGGCAAAGGTCCCGTTGCGCTGGTTGATGTACAGGTAGTCGCGCTCGAAGAAGTCGTTCGAGATGTACACGTCGGGCCAGCCGTCGCGATTCACGTCGGCCACACCGAGGCCGAGCCCAAAACCGATCTCGCTTCCGTAGAAGCCAACCTTCTCGCTCACGTCGACGAAGTGCCCGTCGTCATTGCGGTAGAACTTGTGCCCGCCATACGGGTCGCGCTCGCGGCGCGTGTTCCGCTGCCCGAACGACGACACGGGGCGCGGCGAGTTGTTGATGAGCGCGAGATCGAGGTCGCCGTCGCGATCATAGTCGAGGAAGGCCGCGTGCGTGGTATAGCCCTCGTCGGCCACGCCGTACGCCTCGCCTTCCTCCTTGAACGTGGGAACGCTGTCCGCTCCCGCCCCCTGGTTGATCCAGAGCGTGTTGCGGCGCTTGGACGGCTCCACCTGTCCGGCATGCGACAGGTAGATGTCGAGCTTTCCGTCCCCGTTCACGTCGGCAATCGTGACGCCGGTGGTCCAGGCGCGCTTGGGCTCGAGCCCCGCGCGTGCCGTCACGTCGCGAAAGCGGAACTTCCCCTCGTTGAGGTAGAGGTGCGCCCCGCCCTGGTTGGAGGTGAGGACGAGTTCCGGCAGTCCATCGCCCGTGAGGTCGCCGATCCCCACGCCGCCGCCGTTGTAGAAGTTGCGGTACGTGAAAACGTTGACGTCGCTGCTCTCCTTGAGGTCGTTGGAGAAGCGGACGCCGGTGTACGACGAGGGGAGGAGGGTAAAGAGCTTCCCGTCACTCGCGGGCGGCGCCGCCCCCCGATCGTAGCCGGCGGTGGCCTCGGGCGCCGTCTTCGCGCAGGCGGCCGCGAGCAGCGTCGCGGCCAGGGCCACCGTTGCGGCGCCCCCCCGTGCAATCGAGCGATGGTGCGCGCAACCCCAGCGCATCCCCTGCATTGTGTCGTCCAGTCGTGAGGTGTTGGTGGCGCGCGTGGGTGGGACCGCGAACAAACCTGCGTGCACCTGCGACGATTCGCGCGCTCCAGGGCTCCCGGTAGCGCCATAGCCTGCCCCCGGATCTGGGAGCAGGCTATGGCGGTCGTTCGGAAGCGTACTGCGATTCCTTCCTGCTACAAAATCCTAGTAGCCTGCGTTCTGCGTGAGGAGCGGGTTGTTCTGGATTTGCGTGATCGGGATCGGCATCAGCACGCGATAGCCGGCCGACGCCGCCTTGAACTGGCGGGCATCGAGGTAGCCACCAAGGCGGATGAGGTCCTGGCGACGCTTGGCCTCACCGGCAAACTCGAACAGCCGCTCGTCGCGCACCACATCCAGCGCCGCCGCCTGTGACAGCGTCGTCGAGCGCGGCTTGGCCGGGTTGAAGACGCGCGCGCGCAGCTGGTTGATGATCGCCATGCCGCCCGCCACGTTCCCCTGCTGGATCAGCGCCTCGGCCTTGATCATGTACATCTCGGTGAGGCGGAAGTACGGGAACTTGTGCGGGTGCGAGTCGCCGTTAGGCGCGGTCACCAGGGGCGGGAACTTGTTGATACGCGGTCCCTCACCCTCGGTGGCGGCCGTGATGTCGTTGATCGTCTCGGTGAAGACGAGCGGGTTCCCCGAGCGATCGTTGACGTTCTGACCAGTCACGAAGCTCTTCTGCTGCCCGGCGAGCCACACCGCCCGGCGCTGGTCGGCCGGATCGTACTTGCGATACGTCTCGGCGATCGTGGCAAAGCCGTTCCACGGCCCGCCCTGCACGCCATGCTGCGCATAGTGCAGTGAACGCTGCGGGAACGAGTTGCCGATGCCGGGCGGGTTGCTCGTGTTGTTGATGACGAAAATCAGCTCCGGCGAGCTGGCGTTGTCGGTGTCGAAGTTCGACTGCCAGTTCGACGCGAGGCTGTACACGCCCGAGTTGATGACCGCGTCGGCGTACTGGATCGCCTCGGCGTAGCGCGCCGCGGCGCGCGTGATGCCGGCCGACGTGACCGTGCCCTGGAAGACCGGGGCGTTGAGGTACATGTTGGCCAGGATCGCGTTGGCCACATGCTTGTTCACGCGACCGAACGAGAGCGGGCGCTCCGGAAGGTTGGGCAGCGCGGCCTTGAGCTCGGTCTCGATGAACTTGAAGACCTCGTCGCGCGTGTTCTTCGCCGCTGGCTTCACTTCCGTGGTGGTCACGATCGGCACGCCGCCGAACATGTCCATCAGCACGTAGTAGAACCAGGCGCGAAGCACCTGCAGCTCGGCCTTGTTTGCCGCCTTGGTCGGGCTCGAGCTCTTGTCGACCACGTCGATCATCAGGTTCGCCTTGGCCACGCCGGCGAACATGTTGTTCCACAGGCCGTTCATGTCGTCCAGCGCGGAGCCCGAGTTGGCCGTCCAGGTCTGCTTGTAGATCTCGATCCAGCGGCCGTTGTCGAACCAGTCGTTGCCACGCGTCGGGACGATCTGCTCGTCCGTCGTGATCTCCGACAGGTTGTAGTACGCCCACTGCGTCTGGCGCAGCTGGGCATATACCGAGGCGGCACCGGCGAGGATTTCCGCGTCGTTCTTGAACGCGTTCGCCGGCGTGAGCGCATCGAGCGGGGTCTCGGTGAGATCCGTGCATCCCGCCAGCGCACTCAGCGCACCCGCCAGCGCCACGGCACTGAAGCCGGTGCGGCGGATGGAGAGCGAAGAGAAGATGTGCATATGAGTCCGAGGGTACCTGATCAGGTGAGTCGTCCGTGAGTCGCTTCGAGTCGCTGCGGCGCGGGCGAGGCGAGGGCCGCCATCGCCGCGCCGCAACTGTCCGTCGTTAGAACTGGATCCGCAGCCCGGTCGTGAACGTGCGGGCGCGCGGGTAGATCAGGTAATCGATGCCGCGGTCGACACCGTTGCCGGTGAAGACCTCGGGGTCGTAGCCGGAGTACGGCGTGAACAGCAGGAGGTTGTCGCCCGACACGTACAGTCGGGTGTCGCGGTTGGACAGCGCCGGAATGCGGAAGGTGTAGCCCACGGTCGCGTTCTGCAGGCGCACGAACGACCCGTCCTCGATCCAGCGCGACGAGTAGATCGACGGCTGCCCGATGGCATCCTTCGCCTTGAGCGCCGAGCGCATGAAGTTGCGCGCCTGGTTCACGTTGGACGTGCTGCTGTAGATGAGCGCCGTGTTGTTGAACACGTCGCGCCCCATCTCGGCGCGCCACAACCAGCTGAAGTCGAAGCGGTTCCACGTGCCGTTGCTGCGAATGCCCAGGCTGAACGCCGGGTTCGCGTTGCCGATGATGACTTCGTCGTCACCGCCCGGCGACGTCGTCGTCCCGTCCTCGACACGCGAGGTTTCACGGCCGGCCGCATCACGCGTGACCTTGTACTTCACGAAGAGCTGCTCACCCGCGCTGTTGTAGCCGGCGAACCGCGCGCCCCAGAAGGTGCCAATCGGCTGGCCCGGGATCAGGCGCTGCGAGTTCTTCCCCGACTGCCCCTGCCCGTTCACCGCACCAGCGGTGATGAACTGGCGGTTGAGCCCCAGTTCGTCCACCTGGTTGCGCTCGACGGAAAGGACGAGCCCCGACGTGAGCGACAGGCGCGAGTTGCTGATGAGTTGCGCGTCGAGCGAGGCCTCGAGCCCCTTGGTGCTCAGGCTCCCGACGTTTTCCAGGCGCGTCGACACGACCGCGGGCTGCGCAACCGGCACGTCGAAGAGGAGGTCCTTGGTCTTCTTCTGGTAGAACTCGATGGTGCCGGTGAACGTGTTGTCCTTGAACCCGTAGTCGATGCCGATGTTGGTCTGCGTCGACGTCTCCCACTTGAGGTCGGGGTTGGCGACCTGCGAAGCGGCGAAGCCGGTGATGACCGTGCTGCCGAAGGGGTACTTGGCGCTGTTGTCGGTGCGGAGAAGGAGCTGCGTGCCGTACGGACGCACCGACTGGTTCCCCTGCAGGCCGTACCCGACGCGAAGATTCAGGTTGGAGAAGAAGCCATCCTTCAGGAACGACTCCTCGCTCAGGCGCCACGAGGCCGACACGGCCGGGAAGATCGCCCACTTGTTCCCCGGCGCCAGGCGCGACGATCCGTCGTTCCGCAGCACGCCGGTGATGAAGTACTTGTTCTTGAAGCCGTAATTGGCCCGCGCGAAGAACGAGGCCAGCTTCGACTGCTCGATGTACGAGAGCGGCGTCGGCGATCCTTCGGGGTTACCGGCACCCAGGTTGTTCCAGGTAAAGGCGTCGGTGAGGAAGCCACGCATTTCCGACTCGAAGCCACGGTTGTCGAAGCGCGTGAACTCGTAGCCGCCGAGCACTTCCAGCTCCTGGTCGTCACCAAACCTCGGCGCCCAGGTGAGCAGCGACTGGAAGTTGAGGTTGGAGAGCGAGCGCTCGGCCTGACGGGCACGCCCGCTGGTCTCGGCGCCCACGGGGCTGGTGCGCGGGTAGTACGTCTGGCGGACCGAGTTGGCGATATCGGCGCCAACCGTCGTGCGGAACGTCAGGTTCGGGAGGAGTCCGTACGAGGCGGAGAAGTTCCCCAGCGTGCGATTCTCCGGCGCCTGGTCGATGAGCTGGCGCGACATGGCGACCGGGTTGCGCAGCGACTGCGCGCCGGCGCCAATCTCGTAGAAGGTGCCATCGGCGTTGCGCACCGGCTGTGTGGGGTCGAACGACACCATGTTCGTGAACACACCCCCGGAGAAGCCGGCGGTGTTGTCGAACGGCAGGTAGTCGTTGTTCACGCGCGACACGGTGATGTTCAGCGAGCTTTGGAGCTTGTCCTTGAACGCCGAGTTGTTGGCGTTCACGCGCCCCTGATACCGCTGCAGCCCGTTGGAGATGATGATCCCCTGCTGCTCGAAGTAGTTGAGGGTGGCGCGATAGCGCGTGCTCTGCGTCCCGCCGGAGAGCGAGATGTTGTGGTTCTGCGTGTACGCCACGCGCTCGATTTCCTTCTCCCAATCCGTATTGGCCGTGCCGAGCGTGTTGGCGCGCGAGGCCGGGAGCTTCCCCTTCGCGATCTGGTCCTTCACGAAGGTGGTATACTCGCTCCCCGTGAGCATGTCGTAGCTGTTGGCCGCGCTGGACGCTGCCACGTAGCCGTCGTACTCGAAGAGCGACTGCCCGGCCGAACCGCGCTTGGTCTCGATGAGGACCACGCCATTGGCGCCGCGCGACCCGTAGATGGCCGTTGCCGACGCATCCTTGAGAACGGTGATCGAGGCGACATCCGACGGGTTGAGCGTGTTGAGCGGCGAGCGGCTGATGGGCGACGACGCGACGCCCAGGCCGGCGGCGACGGCGTTGTCGTTCTGCAGCGGCACGCCGTCGATCACGTAGAGCGGCTCGTTGGACGCCGAGATCGACGTTCCGCCGCGCACGCGAATCTGCGCGTTGGCGCCAGGCTCGCCGTTGTTCGAGACCAGGTTGACGCCGGTCACGCGTGCGGTGAGCAACTGGTTCGCGTTGCTCACGACGCCGACGTTGGCGTCGCTGGCATCGATGGTGGCCACGGCGCCGGTAATTGCCTCACGGCGCTGCGAGCCGTACCCCGTCACGACGACGGCCTGCAGCGAGATGGCCGAGGCGCCGAGCGCGAAGTCGGCGGTGACGGTCTGGCCGTCGCTCACCGTCACGTTCTGCGTCTGCGGGTTGTAGCCGATGCGCGCCGCACGCACGGTGTGCGCGCCGGCGGGAACACCGGGAATGGTGTAGCCACCATCCGCACGTGTCAGCGCGCCGCGCGTCGTGCCGACCACCTGAATCTGGATATTCGCGAGCGGTTGGGTACTCGTCGAGTCCACAACCTTGCCCGAGATCGTGCCGCCGGTGCCCTGCGCGGGGAGTTGAGACACCGTCAGCAGGCCGCCCACCAATGCGGCCAACAGACAACGTGTGACTGCCATTCGTTTGCTCTCCAAGTGTTGGCGTGGCGGGATAACGCGATCGTGCAACGTGCGGGACTTCAGCGAGCATTCACTGCGAACACGAACATTGAAAACGATACCGCTCTTGCGCCGGGAAACGTTTCCTCCCGGGAATTGACCGCATAACATACGGGCGTCCAGAATCGGGTCAAGATCATGTAAATCGGCTCGGCCCTTCCCGTGGGCGGGTCGAAGGCCTTCTCGCCTCACCGACGATACCGGACATTCGGTTCGCCTAATTCAAATGGCGCAAATCCCGATACCGTTTCCATCTATAGTTGCTGGTCCGTTTCTGGTCGCTGCCTCACCCGTCGCAACGCCCCTCCAATGCTGCTGAGCTCGTTCCTGCTGGCCGCCCAACTCGCCGCGCCCGCCCGCGCCGTTGCCCCCGTCCTTGCCTTTCCCGAGCCCGGGCTCGACGACAGCGCCGCTTACCAGGGCTACCAGACCCGGATCTTCCGCGACGCAACGGGGAACACGCTGCAGGTCTATCTCGACCAGCGGCAAGGGCGCGTGGTGCACCTCCTGGCCGACGCCGAGAATGCCAGCGTCGGGTTGAGCGCGCGCAACGCGGATGGCTCACCCGCCGCGCTGCACTGGGGGGGCGAACGCGCCCAGGTCTCGCGGCGCGCGCGCCAGCGCGTCTTCTCCCACGACGTCACGACCAGCAGCGCCTCGCTCACGCTTGGCTGGTTCGTGCTGGGGACGATGCGCGTCGAGCGCGACTTCCAGTACGAAGGGCGCCATCGCGCGCCGTTCGGGAATGCACCGTTCGTCGTCCCCGAAACCCAGCGCTTGGTCGATGCCCTCGCCTCGCTACCTGACTCCGTGCAGCGTCAGCACCTGGCGGCGCTGCGGGCTTCGTCGGTGGACGTTGTGCGCGGTCGGCTGCGCCCCAGCATGCAGCAAAGGCGTTGGGCGAACGGATGGGAAGTGCGCGTGACGCAGCCCTCGCTGGATGGGCGCGACACGATGGCGGTGGCGCTTCGTGGCGACGCGCGTAGCACGCGGGGGGAGATACGGGGCGACTCCGTGATCGTCGCCGCCACCGGGGGAGGGGGCGTGCGCCTCACGCTCGAGGTGGTGACGACCGGAGCCTCGCTCACGCCGCTGGCGCGCACCGAGATCTTCACGGCGGGGTTCCTGGCGTTTGTGGATTCGGTGCGGCAGACGGGCGAGCGCGACGCGGGGGCGCGCACGCAGGCGCGCTGGATGGAGCGGCAGGTGCGCGGCGTGGAGCTGCTGTCGTCGCGGGAGAAGCTCATGGCGGGGCTTCCGACGTACGCGACCTACTTCGGGCGCGATATGCTGGTCACGGCGCTGATGATGCGCGACATCTGGCGCAGCGACATGTCGGCGTTCGCGGTGGCGGCGGCGCTGCGCAAGCTGTCGCCGCGCGGCGAGGTGTCGCACGAGGAGGCGCTAGGCGGCCAGGCGGTGCGCGAGGCAGCGGGCGAGTACGCCGCGCTGGTGCAGGCGCAGCGTGCCGCGCGCGCGCGGGGGGAGGGGCGCGTGGCCGACTCGCTCCTGGCGCGCGCGCTCGTGGTGCTGCGCGCTCACCGGCGCGTGCGCGAGAACTACCACATGATCGACGACGAGTTGCACCTCCCCATCCTGCTGGCGCGGTGGCTGGGTGACCCGTCGGTATCCGCCAGCCGCAAGCGGGCCTTCCTGCGCGAGGGGAGCGATGGCCCCGGGTCGGAGTCGCGGCTGGCGCGCGTGCTGCGGGAGCTGGCGCTCGTGGCCCGGATGACGGCGCCGTACGCGGCGGCCCCCTCGGCGGCGACGCTCATCTCGTTCGCGCGCCGAGACGATGGCGGCTGGGCCGCGACGAGCTGGCGCGACAGCGGCGTGGGGTACGCCGGCGGGCGCTACGCCATGGACGTGAACGCCATCTGGGCCCCGCACGCCCTGCAGGCCATGCGCACCATCCTTGCCTCGCTCCGGGCGCTGGGCTTCCCTACAGATTCGCTGCAGCGCGCGCTGCCGCAGGCGCTGGGCGACACGCCGCTGGGGGCCTGGGTGCGCGACAGCGCACAGCTCGCTCGAGCCATCGACACCTGGCTGGGGGCGGGGCGGCACTTCATGGTGCGCCTGTCGCCCAACGAGGTGCAGCAGCACGTGACCGCGCGCCTGGCCGCCCTCCCGGCCGTGGAGCGTGGTTACTGGGAAGGGGTGCTCGCGCAGAGCGGCGCCGACCGCGACTCGCTGACCTTCCTTGCCCTCTCGCTCGACAGCGCCGGCGCCCCCATCGGCGTGGTCAACTCCGACGTGGCCACGCGCCTCTTCCTCGGCGACCCCCTGCGGCGGGCGATGGATCACGCGGTGGTCCGCCGCGACACTCGGCAGTTTGTCAGGGAGTTCCCGGTGGGGCTCTTCATCGCCGGCGTGGGGCCCGTGGTGGCAAACGACGCGTATGCGACGCCAAAGGTCTGGAGCGATTTCGAGCGCGACCGGTATCATGCGCCGCGCGTGGCGTGGGGGCGTGAAGTGAACCTCTTCCTGTTGGGGGTTGCCTACCAGGCGCGCATGGGCGGTGCGGGCGACGCCGGTTACGACCGTGAGCTGCACGACGCGGCCACCAAGGTACTCGCGGCCGTGGAAGCGTCGGGCTTCAAGAGCGAGCTGTGGAGCTACGACTTCGTGAACGGCGTTCCGCGCGCCGTGCGATACGGCTCCGGCGGCGACGTGCAGCTGTGGAGCACGACCGACCTCGCCGTGCAGTACGCGCTGGCGCGCTGGCGGCGCTAGAGCCGCGGCGCCCGGTCATGTGCGCGCTGCGGGGGCTTAGCGCTTCGCCTTGAGCCTCACGGAGTACATCCGCGGCCAGAGCTTCCCCGTCAGGAGCAACTGGCCGGGGGCCGGCGCCCGCGCCACGCCGTTCATGACATCCGCACCGTACGGACGCTGCGCGCGCGGCCAGAGCGTGGCAAAGTCGAGCATCTCCTTGACCACACCGGTCTGCGGGTCGATGCGCGCCACCCAGTCCGACTCGTACACGTTGGCAAACAGCTCCCCGTCGATGAACTCGAGTTCATTGAGCTTGGTGAGCGGAGAGTCCTGGTAGCGCACCTTGAGCACACGCGTCGTGGCGAATGTCCCAGGCGCGAGGTAGCGCAGCGAATCGGAACCGTCGCTCATGATGAGCGACGTGCCATCGGTGGCCAGCCCCCACCCCTCACCAGCGTAGGTGAACGAGTCCACGCGCGCGAGCGACTTCGCGTCGTATACGTATCCGACCTTGGACTCCCACGTGAGTTGGTAGAGCCTTCCCGCCAACAGGGCGAGCCCCTCGCCGAATCGATCCTCCGACAGCCGAGTCGAGGCGAGAACGGCGCCCGACTCGAGGTCCACGCGTCGCACCTCGGAGTCGCCGTATCGCCCCGTGCTTTCGTACAAGGTGCTGTCCTGCCAGAGGAGCCCCTGCGTGTACGCGCCGGTGTCGTGCGGGAACTCGGCGACAACCTCGAAGGGCGCGTCCTCGTCCACGGGCGCGCTCTGCGCGCGATCGCACGACGAGAGCGGCGCCACGGCGGCCAGAAGGGCGATGCCGAGCGGGGCGAGACGGGCGAGGGATGTCAACATGGGAGTCTGGCGCACGCCGTGATCGAGATGGACTCAAGGTAGCGCGGCGCAGCACGGTCGCGCCCCCGCTGGGGGTGAACTACGCGTGAAGGCGCACTCGCTCGGTGGCGTGCTGCTGCGCGTCTCGCCACGTTGTACCAGCCAGCAGGCAGTCGTACTGCCGCGTCCAAGGTATCCGTTCACCCCATGCGCATCGGCATCGACCTCGGCGGGACCAAGATCGAAGGGATCGCACTTTCCAACGCCGGCGAGGTGCTCGTCAGGCAGCGCGTGTCGACGCCGCGCGCCTACCGGGCGACGATCGACGCGGTGGTGACGCTGGTACGCGCGATCGAGGAGGAGACCGGCGAGCGGGGGACGGTGGGGATGGGGATTCCCGGGACCATTGTCCCTGCAACGGGGCTGGTGAAGAACGCGAACTCCACCTGGCTGATTGGCGAGGCGCTGGGTCGGGACCTGTCGGAGGCGTTGGCGCGCGAGGTTCGGATCATGAACGACGCCAACTGTTTTGCGCTGTCGGAGGCGACCGACGGTGCGGGGGCCGGCGCCGATGTGGTCTTTGGGGTGATCCTCGGCACCGGGGTGGGTGGTGGAATCGTGATTCGTGGCGAGTGCCTGATTGGCGCCAACCTCATTGCCGGCGAGTGGGGGCACAACGCGCTGCCGCGCGTTGCGGCTGACGAGGTGCCCGGGCCGGCGTGTTACTGCGGGCGCAACGGCTGCATCGAGACCTGGGTGTCGGGGCCGGGCTTTGCGCGGGATCACGCGCGGGCGACGGGGCAATCGCTTACCGGCCCCGAGATCGCGCACCGTGCGGCGCTGGGCGACGAGGGGGCGCAGGGCTCGCTGGCGCGCTACCACGATCGCCTGGCGCGCGCGCTGGGGTCGGTGGTGAACGTGCTCGACCCCGACGTCATCGTGCTGGGCGGGGGGATGTCGAACCTGCCAGGGCTGGTGGAGGCGGTCACCGCACAGTTGCCGCAGCACGTCTTTTCCGACAGCTGCAACACGCGCGTCGCCCGCCACATGCACGGCGACTCGAGCGGGGTGCGCGGCGCCGCCTGGCTCTGGCCGGCGCCCTGACCCGGTCAGCGCAGCGCCACCTTCGATTCCAGGTGCGCCTCCACCTCGGCGCGCGTGCGCCAGGCGTCGCGCATCTGCTGCTTGGCAAAGAGCTCGAGCTGGTCACCCATGTGCTTGGACCCCGGCTGCGTGGCGTTGCCGTACGCGGTGAGCACCTTGGCCTTCACGGGGTTCGCGAACTCGACGACCTGGTAGTAGGTGTCGCCGGCGACGATCGACGCGGTGCCGTCCTTGTCGGGGCTGTAGTACGCCACGCGGAAGATCCCGAACGGGTCGCCGGCGCCGCCGTTCCCCGGGAGGTCCTTGCCGCCGTAGCGCAGGCGGTTCACGTCGCCGTAGGGGACGTCGAGCGCGCCATGCTCCTTGACCGTGGCGCGCGCCGCCGTGCCTAACGCGCGCGCCGCCACCCTGGCGTTGGCGAGCCCGTTGGGGGTGGAGAGCGCCGAGTCCAGGCGCCAGTGGTGGGCGAAGGGCGCGCCCCTGGAGTCCTTGTACCACTGCGAGACCCACGCGGCGAAGAGGACGGCACCGCGCGAGTCGGCGTTGGTGGAGCGGTCCCACGCCTCGAGCACGTCGGCCGCCTTGCGCGCATCGGCGTCGCCATTGGCGCGCGCCGTCGCGACCAGGTCGGGGAGGACGCGATCGGCGAGCGCCATGCGCGTCGAGTGCTTGTACTCCACCAGCTCGTCGAAGGTGATGCTGGAATCCGCCAGCTGCATCAACGCCGAGCGTTGTGGCCGGAACTGCATCTCGCGCGGCGCGACGTAGGGAGCAAACGAGTCGGGGCTGAAGGTGAGAGGCCACGTCACCGTCCACGGGGGGTCATTCGCGTTCTGCAGCCACCCGCTGGCCGGGTCCATCACGTGCGGGAGTTCGTCGTACTTGAGGTAGTCGTTCCAGATGAGCGCCGAGCTGTCGCCGGGAACGGGGGCGGTCCACGCCTCGAAGTCGCCGCGGGCGCGGCGCGGCGTCTTGCCGCCAAAGAAGTAGTAGGTGTGCCCATCGCCGCTGGCGGCGATGATGTTGAAGAACGGGATGTGCACCTGCTTCACGATCGCCTCGAAGTCGGCCATGGTCCGGGCGCCCCCCATCTGCCACCACTGCTCCATGGAGTTAGGGTCCTCGAGGCCGGCCACGCGCACGGCATAGGTCCCCGTGCTGTCATCGCGAAAGACCGGGCCGTGCGCCGACTCTCGAATCACCAGCGTGTCGACGCGCGCGCCGCTGCCCCCCTTCACCGTCACCAGCTCGGTGCGCGTCACATACGCCTTCTCCTCGCCGTCGAGCAGGTAGCCGCTCCCGCGGGGGACGAGCTTGTACACGTCGGCACCGTCCTGCGTGTTCACCGTGTGCGACCATCCCACGTGGTCGTTGAAGCCGATGGCCGGCGTGGGCATGCCGACCAGCGTGACGCCGTAGAAGTTGCGGTCGGGCGTGACGACGTTGGCCTCGTAGAAGAGATAGAGGTCGCCCCACATGAGGTGCGGGTTCCCCAGCAGCATCGGCTTCCCCGACGCCGATCGCTGCGCCGAGACCGCCCACATGTTGGAGCCCGGGCGCACGTCGTTGCTCATCGTCTGCGGGAGTTGCACCTGGCCGAAGAACATGAAGAGGAAGTTGATGATCTTCTGCCCGTGCGCGAGGACGTCCTGCGGCGTCACGGGGAGGACCACTTCCATCGAGTCGGTGATCGCCTCGGGGTGCTCCTTCGCATAGCGATTCACGCCATCGGCGAAGGCATCGAGGTTGGCGCGCATGGCAGGCGACAGCGCCTTGTACCACGCCTCGGCGCGCGCCGGAATCCCCATGGTGCGCACGAAGCGATCGGTGCGCAGGTGCGACTCGCCCCAGTACTCGGCCGAGCGCCCGCGCGCCTCGCCATACAGCTTGAGGACGAGGTCCCCGTGCGAGGCCATCTGCGCATAGCCAAAGCCGCGAAAGGCTTCGGCATCGCTGGCGGCGTAGATGTGCGGCACCCCCCACGTGTCCCAGAGGATCTCCGAGCCCTTGGACGGAATGGACGACGCAGCGGTGCAGCTGGCGAGGAGTGCGGCGAGCGCGGGAGCAAGCGCGAGCGCGGGAGCAAGCGCGAGGCGAGTGATGGGGCGCATGGCGGGATATGGGGTGATGCGGCGGCCATGACACTATGGAAGACGGCGCGTCGCCGACAGGGGGAGCGACCGCAGCATCGACCTGTCGCGCATCGACGCGACCCGTTGCGCATTGACGCGACCCGTCGCGCATTGACGCGGCCCGATACGCGGCGGATCGTTGGCGCGTCGCGCGTTCCGCTCACGTTGCCTCCCCACCCTCCCAGGCATGTCCCGCCTCCCGCTTCGCCTCTTCCCGCTCGCCGCCGTGCTGGCGCTCACCCCGACCACCGCGGTGGCGCAGGGGCGCGACGACGCCAAGGCGCCGCCCCCCGCCTTCACCGACCCGCAGCGCGCCGCCAAGCTCGCCGCCGCGTTCCCCGCCATCGACCGACTGATGCGCGACTTCGCCGAGCGATCGCACGTGCCCGGCATCGCCTACGGCGTGGTGATCGACGGGCGCGTGGCGCATGTGGGCGTCTCCGGGCTGCGTGACGTGGTGGCCAACGCCCCGGTGGACACAGCGTCGGTCTTCCGCATCGCGTCGATGACGAAGAGCTTCACCGCGGCCGCCATACTCCAACTGCGCGATGCAGGACGCCTGGCGCTGGACGACCCCGCCGAGCGCTACATCCCCGAGCTGCGCGGGCTGCGCTACCCCAGCAGCGACGCCCCCCGCGTCACCATCCGCCACCTGCTGTCGCACTCCGAGGGCTTTCCCGAGGACAACCCTTGGGGCGACCAGCAGCTCTCGGCCACCGACGCGGCGATGTCGCGCATGATGAAGGAGGGAATCCCCTTCTCCACCGCCCCCGGGACGGCGTACGAATACTCCAACTTCGGCTTCGCCATCCTGGGGCGCATCGTCACCCGCGTCTCGGGCATCCCCTACACACGCTATGTGCGCGAGCGAATCCTCCTCCCGCTGGGGATGACGGTGACCACGCTCGAGGCGCGCAACGTCCCCGCCTCGCGGCTGGCGCACGGCTATCGGCGCCAGGATGAGCGCTGGCTGGAGGAGGCGCAACTCCCCGATGGCTCGTTCGGCTCGATGGGCGGGATGCTGACTTCGGTGGCCGACCTGTCGCGCTGGGTTGCCTTTCTCCTCGATGCCTGGCCGCCGCGCGATGGCGACGAGGGGCGCGTCCTGTCGCGCGCGTCGCGCCGCGAGATGCAGCAGGTGTGGCGCTACAACGGGGCCAGCGCCGCGCGCGACCCGTCGGGGCGCACGACGCTCAGCGCCGGCGGCTACGGCTACGGGCTGGGGGTGCGCACCACCTGCCGCTTCCGGATCTCGGTGGCGCACTCCGGCGGACTCCCGGGCTTTGGGTCGCAGATGCGCTGGCTCCCCGAGCACGGGGTGGGGATCGTGGCGATGGGGAACCTGACGTACACGGGGTGGGGCGGGGTCATCGAGCAGGCGTTCGACGCATTGGCCGAGAGCGGGGGGATGGAACCCCGTCAGCCGCAACCGGCCCCCGTCCTGGCCAGGCTGCGCGACGACGTCACACGGCTCGTGGTGTCGTGGAATGACGCCCTGGCCGACAGCGTGGCGGCGATGAACCTCTACCGCGACGAATCCAAGGAGCGGCGGCGCGCCCAGATCGAACGGGTTCGGCTCGCGGCCGGCGACCGTTGCGCCGCGCAGGGGGCGTTTGTCGCCGAGAACGCGCTGCGGGGGAGGTGGCGGCTGCGCTGCGCCAGCGGCGACCTGCGCGTGGACATCACGCTCGCCCCAACCACGCCGGCGCGCGTGCAGTTCCTGCAGGTTGCCCCGCTGGCGCGCGACGAAAGCCTGGAGGCGCCGGCGGCGTGCCGGTGACGGGGGAGCGGGGATGAGAGAGTGACGGAATGAGGGGGTGACGTCGCGTCCACGGCGGGGCCCGCGCAGCTGTGGCGCGGGCTCCGTTTGGATCGTCCCTGACATGTCGCTCCCTCCTCGCGGGATCCCCTCGCGCCCGTACCCGCCCCCCGGTGTCTTCGACGTCGGCCGACGCCCCCGAAACCGCCTCCACCGAAACGCTCCGCGCGCTGATCGATCGCGCGCACGCGTCGGAGCGCCAGTCGCGACGCGACGAGGCGCGAGCGTTGTACGAGTCGGTACTGCAGCGCATGCGGCAGCCGCTGCCGGGCTTGAGCCTCACGGCGGTGGTGCGCTGGATTGCGCGCACCTACCTCGCCGACGCGATGTACGAGGAGGCACGAGACACGCTCGAGCTGTCGTTGGCGCTGGCCGAGCTGGCGGGCGACGTGGCCGGGATCGGGCACTCGATCAACCAGATGGCCGTCCTCCAGTGGCAGCTGGGCGACCTGGACTCGGCCAGGCGCATGTACCTGACGGCGCGCGAGTACGCCGTGCGCTCGGACGAGGCGTCGCTGGTTGCGATGACGTCGACCAACCTGGGGGTGATTGCGTCGGTGCGCGGCGACACGGAGCGGGCGCTGCGCTACTTCGAGAGTTCGCTGCGTGAGTACCGGATGCTGGGGATGACGCGCGACGTGTGCATCGCGCTCAACAACGTCGGGTTGGTGCACACCCGGCTCAAGGCATGGGCAGAGGCCGAGGGGGCGTTCCGGCAGGCGCTGGACGTGGCCCAGACGCTCAAGGACGTCGAGATCGCCACGCAGCTGGAGATCAACCTGGCGCAAGTGGCGCTGCACCGCGGCGACCACGACACGGCGCGCCGCCTGGTGGACCGGGCGCTGCTCACCGCGCAGGCGCACCGGCTGGGCGACTCGTTAGGTAGCGCCTACAAGCTGGCGGCGGAGATTGCGCGAACGCAGGGCGAACTGGACTCGGCGCTCGCCTCGCTGGGGCGCGCCGCCGACGTGGCCAACCAGCGCGGCAACATGCTCCTGCTGGCCGAGGTCGAGCGCAAGCGATCGCGGGTGCACCGGCAGCTGGGGCGCAACCGCGACGCCCTGCAGAGCCTGAACATCTCGCATCGCCTGTTCACCCGGTTGCAGGCGCGGCAGGACGCGGCGGCCATCGCGCAGGAGACGCGCGCGCTGGAGGGCGACTTCCTCGAGCTGGCGCGCCGGTGGGGGGAATCGACGGAATCGAAGGATCGCTACACGCAGGGCCATTGCGAGCGCGTGGCCGACCTGTCGTGTCGCATTGCCGCGGCGGCAGGACTCGACGAGAAGGAGCTGCTCTGGTTCCGCATCGGCGCGCTCCTCCACGACGTGGGAAAGCTCATCGTCCCGTCGGAGGTGCTGAACAAGCCAGGGCGCCTGACGAAGGAGGAGTGGGAGCTGATGAAGCGGCACCCGATTGCCGGTGTCGAGCTCCTGTCGCAGGTGGAGTTCCCGTGGGACATCCTCCCGATCGTGCGGTCGCACCACGAATGCTGGGATGGCACGGGCTATCCCGACGGGCTGGTGGGTGAGGAGACGCCGCTGGTGGCGCGCATCGTGTGCCTGGCCGACGTCTACGACGCGCTCACCACGGAGCGGAGCTACAAGCGGGCGCTGTCGCATAACGACGCGTTGGACGTGATGAAGCGCGACGCGGGGCGCCAGTTCGACCCGGCGCTCTTTGCCTTGTTCGAGCGGCTGGTGCGCGACCCATCGAGCGCCGCCTCGGCCGAGTCGCCGACGGGAGACGCTGGGCGCGAGCGGCGCGGGCGCCCGGCGCTGGACGAGCTGACGGGGCTTCCCACCCGCCGGACGTTCGTCGATGCGGCCCGCGTGCAGCTGGCGGCAGCGACCGAGGGCGCACCGCTGGCGCTCGCCGTCATCGACGTCGACCACTTCAAGGGGGTCAACGACTCCTTCGGGCACCTCACCGGCGACAACGTCCTAGAAGTCGTGGCGCAGGTGCTGGGCGAGGTGGTCCGCGCGCGTGACGTGGCCGGTCGCTACGCGGGCGACGAGTTCGTGATCCTCCTCCCCGACACCGATGCGCTCGAGGCGCAGCGCGTCGGCGAGCGCCTGCGCGAGGCGGTGGCGGCGCGCCGCATTCCGGTGCGCGGCGCCGAGGAGCGATGGGTCTCCGTTTCGCTGTCGATCGGGATTGCCGTCGCACCGCGCCACGGCGCCGCGTTCGAGGAGCTCTTTGCCTCGGCCGACCATGCGCTGTACGAGGCCAAGCGGCGCGGGCGCAACGCGGTCGCCGTCGCCTCGCACGAGGGCGACCAGGGCAAGCCGCGCCTCAACATCCAGCACTTCGTGGGGCGCCAGCAGGAAACGGCGCGCCTGCGCTCGCACATCGAGGGGTGCGTGCGCGGTGCGCCGGCGCTGGTCGCCGTCATCGGCGAGGCGGGGGTCGGGAAGACGACGCTGGTGCAGCGCCTCTCGTCCGAGATCCGGCGGCGCACGGGGACGATCCTCACGGCGCGTGCCCTCGAACCCGACGTGCGCCCGCCGTTCGGCGTGTGGGTCGACCTCGTCACGCAGTTGCACCAGCTGCACTTCGTTCCCGAGCGCGCGTGGCCGCGGCTGGCGCGCCTGGTCCCGGCGCTGGCGGGCGGCGGCGCCCACCCCGACGACGACGAAGGTGTGGGATCGTCCAAGTACGCGTTGCTGGACGAACTCGTGGCCTACATACGCGCAGCGGCCACGACACGCCCGCTGATGCTCGTGCTGGACGACGTGCAGTGGGCCGACCACGCGTCGTGGGATGCGCTGGAGGCCCTGGCCAGCGCGATCGACCACGACCGCCTCCTCGTCTGCCTCACGGTGCGCCGCGAGGACGCGCAGCAATTCGAGGCGTCGCGCCGCCGCCTGTCGCGCCACGCGATGTACCACGAGATGCGCCTGGAGCGCCTCACAGCGTCGGAGGTGGGCGAGTGGCTGGCCGACGTCTTGCAGCAGGCGGAACGCGAGGGTGAACTGGCGGGGTTTCTCTACCGCTACACCGAGGGGAACCCGCTGTTCGTGGTGCAGGTGCTGCAGACACTCGTTGACGAAGGGGTGCTGTGGTACGATGGCAAGCGATGGGAATGGTCCACGGTGCACGCGTTGCAGCTGCCACCCGCGGTCGACGACCTCATCGCCCGGCGCCTGGCGCGCCTCGCCCCGTCCACGACGCAGGTCATGACCACGGCCGCCGTCATCGGACGCGCCTTCGAGTTCGACCTCCTGCGCCGCGTGACGGAACTGGACGAGACCGCCCTCATCGACGCCATCGACGAGGCCATCGAGGTGGGGGTGCTGGACGGTGCGCGCGACCGCGAACCCGACCGCTTCCAGTTCGCGCACACCCTCCTCGCCGACGCGCTCATCCGGCAGGCCAACCCGCGCCGCGTGCGCCGCCTGCACGCGCGCGCCGCCGAGGTCCTGGCCGCCGAACGCCCCAACGCCATTACCGAGATCGCCGTCCACTTCGACGCCGCGGGCGATGACGGACACGCCTTCGACTACGCGATGCGCTCCGGCAACGCTGCCGCCGAGATCTATGCCCTCGAGGATGCCATTGCCTCGTACCAGATCGCCGTGCGCCGCGCCCCCGCCGCCAGCGAGCGCCTCGAGGCACGGCTTCGCCTCATCGATGTGGCCCGCATCGCGGGAAAGCTGGAGACGGCAACGGCGGAGTGTGACGCGGCCCGTGCCGCGGTCGACCCCGACGACCGACTGGGCTACGTGCGCGTGTCGCGGCGCGCCTTGCAGCTGCAACTCCTCCAGGCCCGCAACATCGCCGGCGTCGTGGCCGACGGGCAGGCGCTGCTGGCGGTCGCGCGCGAAGCAGGGGCGCACGAGGACGCGGTACTCATCCTCGCCAGCATCGCCGACGCGTACACGCGACTGAGCCGGCGCACCGACGCCGAGCGTGAGGCGCGCGCCGCAACGGCGGAGGCCGAGCGACTGGGTGACGACGGGCTCATCGCCGACGCGCGCCTGCGCCTGGGGGCGGCACTCCTCGAATCGGCGCCGCACGAGTCGCTGCAAGAGTTCGAGTCGGCGCGCCGCCGCTTTGCCGCGCGCAACGACCGCTACGGCGTGATTCGCTGCCTGGTCAACAGCGGGATTGCGCACGCGCGGCGCGGCATGGGAGGGGCGGCCCAGCTCAGCTACGAGGAGGCGCAGCGCGCCGCCGGCGAGGCGAACATCCCCGACCTTGGCGGGCTGGCCGCCCTCAACCTCGGCGTGCTGTTCCAGAAGACGGGTAACTTCGACCGCGCCCACGCCGCGTACGCCCACGCCGAGCGGATGTTCGCCAAGGTGCATAACGAGGCGCGCCGGCTGGCGGCGATGTACAACAGCGCCAACCTCTCCCTGGAGCAGGGCGACGCCGTGGCGGCGCACGAGATGTACGAGCGCGTGCACGCCATCGCGATCGAACTCGACATCCTCGACATCGAGGTGGGGGCGCTGGCCGGTTCGGGGCTCGCCGCGCTCGCCCTGGGCTACGTGGACCAGGCGCTCCTCGCCCGCCGGCGCGCCACCGAGCGCAGCGCGGCGCTGGGCGAGATGTGGTTCCAGGGACGCGAACTGCTCGAGGCGCTCGACGTGCGCTACCTGGTCGCGACCGACCGGCACGAGAAGGCGGCGCGGGCCTTTGACCGCGCTCGCGCGCTCGCCGCCACTATCGATGAAGGGGCCGCGCTGTGGCTGGTGGCCGAATGCGCCCCCGCCCTCACGAGACTGGGTGGTGCCCGCTACGACGCCCTGATTGCCGAGGCGCACCAGCGGGCGACGGAGTTCGGCCTGCGCCCGCTCGCATCGCGCCTGGCCGCGTTCACCCGCTGACGCGACGTCGCCGCCATCGCTCGCTGGCGCCGCCATTCGCACGATTGTGTCGCGGCGCACCAACGTGTGTTCGCGCTCATCACACACCCATGCGCGAATGGCCGGTCGACGGGAGAGAGCGCTCTTCGGACTGGATGTCCGGAACAGGCCGGCGGGGGCGGACAGACTGACCGAAAGCCCGTCAGAACGCCCGAATAGCCAATCTCATAAGTCATTGTATTTCAGGTATTTAACGTGGCATGCACTGTGCTTGATGTCGGGGCAGCCCCAAGTAGCCGAACACCCTGACTCTCTCCTGACATGACCATGCACTACATCACCAAGCGCATCCCGAAGCTCGCCGGACTCGTCTTCGTCGCCATTCTCGCCGCGTGCTCTGCCGACAGCAGCACCAGCCCGGTGACGCAGAAGCTCGACGCGTCGATGAACGTCGCGGCGCCCGAGGCGCCGAGCGTGGTGTTGAAGAGTGCGGTGGCGGCACAGGAGATCACGGCACCGGCCGGGTCGGTCGATCCGCGCCACAGCACGATGGCGGCGGTCAATTCGTCCAACGCGTCGACGTATGAAGTCACGATCGATCCGCGCACCTCGACGAAGGTGATCTTCGGGACGCACATCGTCGCCTTCCCGGCGCTGACCATCTGCGACCCGGCCCAGAGCGGCTACGGTCCGGAGATGTGGTACAAGGCCTGTCCCAAGCTCACGACGCCAATCAAGATCACGGCGACGTTGTGGACCGACTCCCAGGGGCGCCCGCAGATCGACTTCGCCAACTCGATCCGCTTCTATCCCAACTCGTCCAACCAGCTCCCGGCCATCTACCTGCGTGACCCGTGGGCGGCGATGAGCAGCTGGGGTCGCATCG
This sequence comes from Gemmatimonadaceae bacterium, assembly GCA_020852815.1. Classification (NCBI taxonomy): domain Bacteria; kingdom Pseudomonadati; phylum Gemmatimonadota; class Gemmatimonadia; order Gemmatimonadales; family Gemmatimonadaceae; species Gemmatimonadaceae bacterium. Next base: position 60,621 of record JADZAN010000023.1, read on the forward strand.
ACTACTGCGGCGCCGAAGAGTGCGTGAACGAAGCGGCAAACGACCCGACGCTCGAGACGCAGCGCGACTGGAGCACCGGATACCTGTTCCGCCTCATCCGTCACTTCTCCGGCTACAACGTCTGGGCCTGATTCTTCAATCGCCGGCGCCCCTCACCTGAGGGCGCGCCGGCGAGACCGTTGCCTTGCAGCTGCCGGTGGCCGGCGCCCCGCCCTTGCGGCGATAGCGCACGGCCACCGGTTCACGGTTGGAGGGTGGCGCGCGCCGAGAGGAGGTTGATCATCAGGCGGGCAGCGCCGGGGACGCCGCTGGGGAGCTGTCGGAAGAAGGCAAGAGTCGTGTAGACGAAGGTCCCCTTGCCGTACGGCGCGACCAGGATCGCCCCCTGGTTCGGCGCTTCGCCCGGGTCGTTCATCTCGAGCACGCTCTTGAACGCGGGATCGAACGTTCTCGGCATGTAGAGCGTGCGGTCCTGGATCCAGCCGTCGAAGTCCCTTGCACCGATGGCGTTGGGCGAGACGAGGACCGGCGCCGACGGGTCGAGGATGCGGACCGGCGAGCCTTCCACCGTGACGCGATCGGCCGGGCGGGCGAGGGTGATGGGGAACGGGAGGATGCCCGGTTGCGTCATCTCGTACTGACCGTACTGCACCACCAGCGTCCCGCCGTCGCGCGCGTAGTCGAGGAGGCGCGCGTTGTTGGCGACGAGTGCCTCGCTGGCCTCGTAGGCGCGCGTCCCCACCACCACTGCGCCGAACTTCGACAGGTCGGTGCGGGGAAGGAGCGCGGGGTCGAGGACGGTGACGTTGACCCCCAGCTGCTCGAGCATGGGGGCGACGTTGTCGCCCACGCCGGCGATGTAGCCAATGGCCAGCGCGCGGGGGAGCGTCACGTCGACCGCCTCGATGCCTAACGTGGCGGGGCGATAGAGGCGCTGCGGGCGAATGTGGTCGTAGGCAACGGCGGTGTAGCCGGTGGTGAATGCCTGGCCGTTCGACGTTGCAACTGCCGAGACCAGGTGGCGGCCGGCGGGGAGGCGTCCGCGCACGTTGAAGGTCACCACGCGGACCACCTCGGGGGGCGGCCCGCCGCCAATGCCGAAGGCCGCCGCGGGGCCGGTCGCGGCGGCGGGGCGCGTGACGGCGGGGAACGCGACGCGGCGCTCGGCGCTATCGGCCACGAGCCCCGCCGGCAGCCGCAACGCGACCGTCACCTGGCGCGCCTCGGAGGCGTGCGAGCGCACATAGACGCGGATGGCGCGTTCCAGCGGGGCATTGGCGCGCGCGTACGCCACCGCGGCGTCGAGCGTCAGCGTGACCGCGGGGGCGCCGACCACCGGGCGCTGCACCTCGCCCTTGATGGCGTCGGCGAAGCGCAGCACCACGGGCGCCTCCACCAGCACCGCCACCGAGTCCACCTTGAGCGTGACCCACGCGGCGACGGGCGGGCGGCGCGCCGTCTCGGAGGTGCCAAGGACGCGCGGGGTGAACATCGCCCCCACGCGCGGCGTCCGCAGCCACCACGGCTCCCCCACACCGCTGAGCGTGATGGCGAGCGAGTCGGTCCACGTGCTGTCGGGGGCGAGCGGCGCGTTGACCGCCTTGCCGCCACTGCCAGTCCCCACCGACTCGAGGATCGCGACGTCGGAGACGGTGAAGGGGCGTTCACCGCGGTTGAAGACGCGCACGCTGACGGGGACGCGTTCCCCGGTCGCCCACAGCTCGCGGCTCGCGGTCGCCTCGACGGCGGCGCCCAGCGCCAGCGTGAGGGCGCGCGCGACGCGCTGCGTGGCGACCGACCAGGCGCTGGCGAGGTCGCCGTCACCGGCCGTGGACTGGATGATGTCCGGGGCGGCCCGGACTTCCAGCTGCAACTCGGCGTTGGAGAGTCCGGGCGGCGGTGACGTCATCGCGCGCAGGCAGGGCGTTGCCTCCACCAGCGGACAAATGGCGCGCAGCAGGCGGTGGGTACGCAGCAGCGCGGGGACGAGCGCGCCAGGGTGCGTGAGGTCGAGCGAGCGTCGCGCCGCCGCGAACGCGGCGGGGAGCGAATCCAGGGCGGCGCGTTGCGCCGGGGACTTCATGGCCCGGGCAAAGCGCGCCCACGTCGTGTCGACGCCGTCCAGCAGCGAGCGTTCCTGCCTGGCGTCGGCGGGGGCGCCGGCGGCGCGCGAGGCTTCGCGAACCACGAGGTCCCATCGCACCCCCTTCTGCTGCAGCGAGCCCATGGCCTGCGACTTGTGCTGCGACCGCGAGTCGGCGGCGATCTCGTTGAACGAGCGCCCCAGCACCGGCTCGTACTCCCCCACGTTGATGCGAAGCGTGGCCCGCTCCTGCATCCGGAAGTTTGCCGACCGGTAGAACTTGGAAACCGTCCACGGTCCGTAGCCGGCGGTGGCGGCGCGCGGGAAGCGCACCGTGTCGGCCGCGGCGTCGTAGGCCTCGCGGGCAAAGATCCCCGACACCTGATGGTGGCCATGACCATCGGCCGGAGTGCCGCTGAAGACCGCAACGATCACATGCGGGCGGAACTGTCGAACCACCGTGATGACGTCGCGCAAGATCGAGTCGCGCGACCATTGCGTGAGCGTTTCCTCGGCGTTCTTGGAGAAGCCGAAGTCATAGGCGCGGGTGAAGTACTGACGTCCGCCGTCGAGTCGCCGTGCGGCAAGCAGCTCCTCGGTGCGGATGGCGCCCAGCGCCTCGCCGAGTTCGTTGCCGATGAGGTTCTGCCCGCCGTCGCCGCGGGTGAGGGCGAGGTAGGCGGTCTCGACGTGCCGCCCCTTGGCGAGCCAGGTAATGAGCTGCGTGTCCTCGTCATCGGGGTGAGCGGCGAGGACGAGGACGCGGGCGGAGGTGCCGAGCCCTTCGACGAGGGGGGCGAGCGCGGCGGCGCCGCGGTCCTGGGCGGGGAGGGGGGCACCACCCACCCCGAGGGCGGCGAACGAATTGGCGATGGCTGACATGGACCAACGCAGGAGCCATCGACGGTGTACGAACATCATGCTTGCGTCTCGCGGCGGGTGCGACGCGAGAATCTACAGACCGTCTCACCGGTGGTCGACGTCACCTGGCTGGCGCAGGGTGTCGGCGCGCCGACGGCACTTTGTGAGATGATGTGGGGTGTCCCGCCGCGTCGGCTTCTCGCGGCGGGACCATAGTCAGCTCAGCGCAGGCCGGACAACGGTTGGTCGATTCGCAACCACCGTCCTTGACCCAGGTCTCCGATACGAGTCATTGGTCGTCGCTCCGCTCGTTCGATCAGCGACTGCAAGGGCGCGCGCGCAGAGGCCGGGAGTGCGCGCGTCCTCGCACTCGCGGAGATGGGAACGATGGCCGAACGCGCATCGCCAGCGTGCGCGCGTTCCAGGCGGCGCACGAGCGCGAGCGCGCCTCCGAGAAGTTCTGGCGTCGCCCGATCGCGCCGTATCGCCACGATGTGCCGGCCCGAGGGACGCGACCGAAACATGACGACCGCCGGTACAGCGGGAACGGGGAGCGAGTCGACGAGCGCGAGAACGGCCGAATTGCTTGCGGATGCCTGCGCGGCAGCACGCGTGGAGATGAGGAACAGCGCGAACGCCACGCCCGCCGCAATCAGGGCTGAACGAATTGCCTGGTTCAACATGGATAGCTCTCGGTGGGGGTTGAGGTCACAGCGGTGTGCAGCCAAGGAAGTAGCGAGCGATCTCCTGCCCACTCGGGCTATACCAGACTTCCCACCAGCAGAGGTACCACTCATCGGTATCCTTCTCACCTTGGCCTCCGCCACCCTGCGGCACGCCCTCATGCTCCACGGTTGGGGGACATGGGTCCTGCGCGGCGGGCTTTGCAACGCTGCCGGCCTCGCTGGTCATGAACGAGTTGTGCGGCGGAAAGGGGAGCTGATTCTCGTTCCACGCACGATGTTGCGCCGAGGCAGTGGCCGTGTGGTCACATGACTCCGTCAGCTGCATGCTTGCGTTCACATAGTGGGTGTACCGCCACGGAATCAGCCAGGATTCTTCCTCGGTGAACGTCTGCATCGCCACTGGAGTGCCGCGCCGCACAAGGTTGATGCTGACGGTTTGGCGAGCGCGGTTGCCGAGGAATTCCATGATGGCTTGCCACCACAGGATCGAGGTCGCTCCCTCGGTCTTGAAACCGATAGTGATCTCTTTCCGAAAGATCGTCGGCGTAGCCGCGGTCCCGTCGTCTACGGCAAGCGCGGTGACGTCCCCTCGAAGGCGCGAGGCCGTGAGTTGCTCTGAAGCCAGCGCCTCCGCGCGAGTACTCACTGCAGGCCCACCGGGAATCGAGTCGGGCAGGATGAGTTGAAGCGGATGGTTATCGTCGGCAACACCCGTGGGATTGCTCCCGGGCGCGTCCGTATCGGCGCACGCCAGCGTGACAAACGCCAGGTGGGCCGCAAGCAGAAGTCGAGTGAGATTCGTCATGTTGTCCTGGCGTGCAACATTCGGCGCCAGCGCTGATTCGGCGCGCGAACGGTGCACGTATGTCGAGTAGTCGTCTCATCGGTGATCCCGACATCCGAGGTCGAAGGAGATGAGAATCGTTCGGAGCTCATGCCCGCTCGCGATTGGCGCGAACGCGGGTCCGACAACGTGAAATCGCTGCTGTGATTCGAAATGGACTGGCGAGGGCGTGGCGAGACCCGTTGAGATCTGCAGCCGGCGCGTGAGTTGACCGGACGACTGCGACCAGATCGAGACCTTCGACCCCTTCAGCTGGTCGCCGCCATCGTCCGTGAACCACAAGGCCGGCGCGTTCGCTTGTCCGCCCACGAGCGTGATCGCTTTTCGGATGCCGCCCTGGAAGCTGAGCACGGGACTGTTCCACTCCCCGGGCCGAATCACGCGCGTTCGCCATTGATTAGTCGCACCGCGACGATACGTGGCACGGAATCCGTCGCCGAACGCGGCCACTGCGGAGACGTAGATCGGTGCCTCGTCATCGCTTGCCCCCATCTCACGCAGCGGCGACTTCAACTCGAAAAGACGGATTGCCTCTCCCGGTGCCTTGCTCAAGCTGTCTCGTGTCACGGCGAGAAGTCGGCGCCTACCGCGCGCGTCCAGCACGACATCGATCCACGCCGCCTGAAGGTTGAGGTCGCGATAGCGCCACGTGCCGTCATAGCGCTCGAGCAGCAGCGCGCCATCCAACCTCCTCGCATCACGAAACCCTCGGAGTGCCGCCCACGTGAGCGTGTCACCCGAGCGTGTGAGCGCGCCGTTGTTCAGGATCTTTGGAAACACCGAGTCGGGAATGGCGATCTTCCGAACATCGCGCCACACCGTGTCGCGAAGCACGGCGTGCCATACGCCAATGCTGGAGTCGCTGGTGACAGGATTGAACGGTTTGTCGAGCTCGATGAAGAGCACATCCCACTCATTGCTGCCTCGCCTTACGGCGCGAAACGAGAAGGGAAAGCGCCCAGGAATCGGTGAATGGACGGGCCGCCAACGCCCGTGTTGGTCGCGCAGCGCCCCAACGATCGAATCACGGTGAACTTTCGGCGCCTGTGCGCGTTGGGCCTCGACATTCAGGTAGGTCGGAACGCCAAGTATCAGGAGCGACCGCGGTCCCGCGACAACCGTCGAGGGTTCGACGTACGCCGTGGTATGACGATCAAACCGGACGGTGTCGCTCGCGAGCTGCCTGGGCGCACATGCAGGAGGGGAGGACGACACCACCGGAGCTCTGGCACCTGCGGTCTGCGCAGGCGCCGAACTCGGCAGCAGCACCCACACAAGGGCCATGAAGTGTCTGCGCATTGACTTGCGGCGGGGTAACGGGGAGGTCATCGATTTAGTCCCAACGAGGTTCGCCGAACCATACACAGCGGCTTCGCGGTACCGGTTACCAGAAGAGCGCATACGGTACCGAAGCGTTGCCTGATGCGTGACGCGTGTCGCACACGGTACGCAAGTGCGTCACGTGCGCGTCACTCGGGGTCCGGAGGGGACGAGCTCCCATGCCGCCACCCCGCGCAACGTCCCCTGCATGGCCGATCATGGTCCCGTCCATAGATTGGCGGCATGACCCGTTCGCCTGAACTCGACGACCTCGCGCCACCGGCCGAGGCCCGCCAGCGCTTCCGCCGCACCCTCGCCCGCGTCCTGGGGATGCAGCTCTTCGCCCTGCTCGTGCTCTGGCTGCTCCAGGCACGCTACGCGCACTGACCGCCCATGCACCCACTCAACTGGGCGGTGGTCGCGGCCTACCTCCTCTTCGTGATCGTCGACGGGCTCCGCCGCACGCGTGGCACCAAGGGGATCGAAGGGTACTTCCTCGCTGGACGCTCGCTCCCGTGGTGGGCGGTGGGGCTCTCCGTCATGGCAACGCAGCTCTCCGCGGTGACGATGATCGGGACGACGGGCCAGGGCGCAACCGACGGAATGCGCTTCGTCCAGTTCTACTTCGGTCTCCCGCTGGCGATGGTGATCCTCGGCGTCACGCTCGTCCCGTTCCTCCACGGCGCCAAGGTCTACACGGCCTACGAGTACCTCGAGCGCCGCTTCGACCCAAGGACGCGGACGCTCACCTCGTTCCTCTTCCTCCTCTCGCGCGGGATGTCGTGCGGGACGATCATCGCCGCCCCGGCCGTGGTCTTCTCGGCGATCTTCGGCTGGCCGCTCCCCTGGTCGGTGGCGTTGATCGGGATTCCCACGGTGCTGTACACGATGATTGGCGGCGTGAAGGCGGTGGCCTGGGCCGACGTGAAGCAGATGGTGGTGATCACCAGCGCGCTGGTGGCGGTAGTGGTGGTCCTGCTGGCCCGCATCCCGGTGAGCCCCGACGCCGCGTTGCGGCTGGCGGGATCGGCGGGACGCCTGACGACCTTCGACTTCTCGTTCGACCTCTCCAAGACCTACACCTTCTGGTCGGGGATCATCGGCGGCACGTTCCTCATGCTCTCGTACTTCGGCACGGACCAGAGCCAGGTGCAACGCTACCTCGCCGCCCGCTCCGTCGATGAAGCGCGCAACTCGCTCCTCATCTCCGCCTACTGGAAGATCCCGCTCCAGGCGCTCGTCCTCATGGTCGGCGTCCTGGTCTTCGTCTTCTACCTCTTCCAGGCACCACCGCTGCTCTGGAACCCGACGCACGAAGCGCGCGTGCGCGCGGAGCGCGGCGCGGCCTATGCCCAGCTGGAGTCGCGCTACGCCACGGCGGTCGCCGCCCGCACGGACGCCGCGCGCTCACTGGCCGAGCACGCCCCGGGCGACGCCAGCGCCGCGCCGGCGCACGACACCTTCGTCCAGCGCGACGCCGACGTGACACAGGTGCGGACGGAGGCGCTGGCGCTGGCGCAGGACGTCACGGGCGGGACCTCGCGCGACGTGAACTACATCATCCCGCGCTTCGTCCTCTCCGAACTCCCCATCGGCCTCGCGGGGCTCTTCATCGCCGCGATCATCGCCGCCGCCATGGGGGCGATCGCCGCCGAGCTCAATTCGCTCTCCACCGCGACGGTGATCGACTTCTACCGCCGCTGGTATCGCCCCGAGGCCAGCGACGAGCACTTCCTGCGCGTGTCCAAGGCGGCGACGCTGGTGTGGGGCGTGTTCGCCTGCATCGTGGCAACCTACGCCGCCACGTTAGGCTCGCTCATCGAGGTGGTGAACCGCTTCGGCTCCTTCTTCTACGGCTCGATCCTCGGCGTCTTCCTCCTGGCGATGATCCGTCGATCGACCGCGACCGGCGCCTTCGTCGGCCTCCTGGCCGGGATGGCGAGCGTTGCGGCTGTCTCGTTCGGGTTGCCGCAGGTCTCGTTTCTCTGGCACAACGTGATCGGCGCCGTTGCTGTGGTGGTCGTGGGAAGCCTCCTCTCGGTGAAGAGATCGTAGAAGACGAGAAGACGAGAGGACGAGAAGACGAGGAAAAGCAAAGGGCGGGGCGCGCATTCTGGCGGCCCCGCCCTTTGCACCTGCAGTCCCTCGTCTTCTCGTCTTCTCGTCTTCTCGTCCTCTCGTCCTCTACCGCGGCGCGGTCACGCGCCGCGGTACGATCGGCGCCGCATGCACGTCGCCGACGATGCGGGCCTGCTCCACGGCGTGCGACGAGGCAAACCCCTCCGCCGGGCTCGCCCGCTCGGGGCGCCCGATGTAGCGGATGATGAGGGCGTTGCCGGCCGATGCGCGCAAGCGCGGGGCGACGTAGCTCCACGCACCCATGTTCTTCGGTTCCTCCTGCGCCCAGACAATCTCGGCGATGTTGGGATACAGGTCGACGACGCGCGACACTTCCTCGTGCGGCCAGGGATAGAGCTGCTCCACGCGCACCACCGCGAGGTGTGCCGGGTGGTCCTTCGCCACGAGTTCGTAATACAGCTTCCCCGTGCAGAACACGAGGCGCGTGACGTCGTCGCGGCTGGCGACCTGCGGGTCGTCGAGCACCGGCTGGAATCGCCCGTTGACCAGGTCGTCGAGGCGCGACGAGGCGGCCGCCAGGCGCAACATGCTCTTGGGCTGCATGAGCACCAGCGGGCGGCGGACGGGGACGCGCGACTGGCGGCGCAGCACATGGAAGTACTGCGCCGACGTCGTCGGGTAGGCGACGCGCATGTTCCCCTCGGCGCACAGCTGCAAGAAGCGCTCGAGGCGCGCCGAGGAATGTTCCGGCCCCTGCCCCTCGTAGCCGTGTGGCAGGAGGAGGACGACGCTCGAGTCCTGTCCCCACTTGGCGCGGTCGGCCACGATGAACTGGTCGATGATGGGCTGCGCCATGTTGGCAAAGTCGCCGAACTGCGCCTCCCACAAGACGAGGGCTTCTTCTTCCGCGGTCGAGAAGCCGTACTCGAAGCCGAGGACGCCCATCTCGTTGAGCGGCGAGTTGTAGACCTCGAAGCGACCGGTGGCGTTAGGCAGGTGCTGCAACGGGCAGTACTTCGCCCCCGTGTTCACGTCGTTGAGGACGGCGTGGCGATGCGTGAAGGTGCCGCGCTCGGAGTCCTGCCCGGTGAGGCGGACGTGCGTGCCCTCGGTCACCAGCGACGCAAAGGCCAGTGCCTCGGCGTGCCCCCAGTCGATCCCGCCCGCCGCGCCTAACGCTTCGCGCCGGCGCTCGAGCTGCTTGGCCAGTCGCGGGTGCGGGGTGAAGTCGCTCGGCCAGGTGAGCAGGCGCTCGTTGAGGGCGACGAGCGTCTCGGCGCGCACGGCGGTGTCGATGGACGGGATCGACCCCGGCGTGGGGCGCATCGGTTCCGGTTCGTCGTGGTCGAGGTCGACCGACTTGCGGGACTCGGCGAGGAGCGCGTCGCAGCGATCCTGCTGTGCCTTGTCCAGCGCCTCCACCTGCTCGGCGGTCACGACCCCCTCGGCCACCAGGCGCTGCGCCCACACCTGGCGTGCGGTGGGATGCTGGCGGACCTTGGCGTAGAGCGCCGGCTGCGTGTAGGTAGGCTCGTCGCCCTCGTTATGCCCCCAACGACGATAGCCCACGAGGTCGACGAGGAAGTCCTTCCCGAAGGTGTCACGATACATGATGCCGAGCCGCACCGCGGCGATGCACGCCTCGGCGTCGTCGGCGTTCACGTGCACGATCGGGATCTCGAAGCCCTTGGCCAGGTCCGACGCGTACCACGTGGAGCGCGAGTCCGACGGGTTGGTCGTGAAGCCGACCTGGTTGTTGACGATGAGGTGCAGCGTGCCGCCGATGCGGTAGCCGCGCAGCTTGGACATGTTGAGCGTCTCGGCCACCGCCCCCTCGCCCGGGAAGGCGGCATCGCCATGGATGACGACGGGGAGGACCGAGCGCTCCGAGCCGCCTAACGCGGCAATGCGTGCCCGCGCCACGCCGGTGAGCACCGGGTTCACCACCTCGAGGTGGCTCGGGTTGGGGACGAGCGCGACCGAGACCGAGCGCCCATCGGCGAACGACTTGGTGGTGGTGGCCCCCAGGTGGTACTTCACGTCGCCCGTCTCGCTGCTGCCCAGCTCCGCATGCCGGCCGTCGAACTCGTTGAAGATCGTCCCGTACGGCTTGTCGAGGATATGGGCCAGCACGTTGACGCGCCCGCGGTGCGCCATCCCGATGACGACCTCGCGCGTTCCGCGCTGCGACGACTCGTCGATGGCCGCATCGAGCATCGGCACCATGGCATCGGTCCCCTCGATGCTGAAGCGCTTCATGTTGACCCAGGCGCGGGCGATGAACCGCTCGAAGCCGTCCACCTCCGTCAACCGCGCCAGCGTCGCCTCCTTCTCCGCCGGCGACATCGCCAGGCGCAACCCCTCGTGCTCGAGCACCTGGCGGAACCACTCACGCTCGACCTCCTCCTCGAGGTGCCCGACCTCGATGGCCAGGCGCGAGGAGTAGGTCGCGCGCAGCCGCGCCGCCACGTCGGCCGCCGTCCCCCCCGGGATGCCTAACGCCTCCGACGGCACCTCGGCCAGGTCGCCCTCGCTGATCCCGTGAAACGACGGCGCCAGTTCGGCCGCACCGGCCGGCGGCGTGCCCAGCGGGTCGAGCGGCACCGCCAGGTGTCCGTACTGCCGGATCGCCATCGCCAGCGACGAGGCGCCGGCCACCTTGCGAAGGAACGCCGGATCGGCCGCGGCGTCGGGCGCCAGTAACGGGAGCTCGCCCGGCGGCGACGCACTCCCGCCGCCCAGCGCCTCGGCCATCTGGAAGAACTGCCGCCACGAAGCCTCCACCGACGCCGGATCGCGCCGGTAGGATTCGAAGACTTCGGCGATGTACGCGTCGTTGTAGACGCCGGTGATGGGATCGCGTGACATGGTGGCCAATTTAACCTCTTGTGGCCGACCGCACAGCGACTGCACGGCGACCGCACACCGGCCGTGCGCCGGACACTCGAGGACCGCACAACGACGACGCACCGAACACGCGCCGAGGCGCGCCTACGCGCCGGGTACGTCGCCCACCGCGAAAGTCACCGGGATCCCGCCATTGCTCGTCGTCACGACGTCCCGGAGCGCGAGCCCCAACTGTCCGGTGAGTCGACGGTCGGCTGAGACGACGGCGACGCGCCATCCCGGGAACCCTGCACGCAGGACCGCCCCGGTCCGCGCGTAGAGGTTGCGCAATTCCCCGGTGGCCCCCACGCGCACACCGTACGGCGGATTGGTGACGACCGCCCCCACCGCCCCCACCGCCCCCTTCGTCACCACCGCCTCCCCCGCCGCGCCCTCGTGAGGCGGCGCGGCCAGCGAGACTGGGCGCACCGCAAAGGTGATGTCGGCGGCAACGCCGGCGCGCTCGGCGTTCTGGCGCGCCCCGTCCACCGCGCCGGCATCGCGATCGCTGGCCACAATCGGTGCGCCGGCGTGGGGAAGCTCTCGCGCGCGGACATCGTCGCGCAGCCGGCTCATCACGCGCGCGTCCGCGCCCGGCCAGCGTTCGAGCGCAAAGGCACGGTGTCGTCCGGGCGCAATGCGCCGCGCCAGCAGCGCCCCCTCGATGGCCAGCGTCCCCGCGCCACAGAAGGGATCGACGAGCGGCGTCCCCGGCGCCCACCCCGAGGCGAGGAGCAGCGCCGCGCCTAACGTCTCGCGCAGCGGTGCCTTGCCCGTCGCCAGGCGATAGCCACGCTGGTGGAGCAGCGCCCCCGAGCTGTCCAGCGAGATGGTGCACCGGTCGTGCAGGAGGCGCACCACCACGAGCTGGGGCGCGAGCTGCCCGCCGTCGTTAGTGTCGTTCCCGTCGCTCGCGTCGTTCCCGACGTTCACGTCGTCGCCGTCGTCGCGGGCGCCCAGCTGCACGCCACCGACGCCCGGTGCCAGGATGCCCGCCACGCGCTCGGCCACCGCCCCCGAGTGGTACAGGCGCGACTTGCGGCACGTGACGCGAAGCGCGACGTCGCGACCCGGCGCAATCCAGCGCGACCAGTCGATGCGCGCGGTGCGCTTCTCCAACTCGTGAAAGGTGGCGGCGCGGAACTCGTCCACACGGACGAGGACGCGGCTCACCGTGCGCAGCTGCAGGTTGGCGAGGAAGACGGCGCGAAAATCGCCCGCGAAGGCGACGCCGCCCCCCTCCACTTCGCCGACCGATATCCCCAGGCGCGCAAGCTCCGCGGCGGCGACGGGGGCCAACCCCGGCGCCGTGACCGCGAACGCGTCGTAGCGATCCACCGGGCTATCGCGTGCGCTGGATGCGAAGCTGGCGGCGCAGCTCTCCCCACCAGTCGTGCACGATCACGACCGATGGCCCAGTGCCGGCATCCCGGCTGGCAATCACGCGCGTCCCCGCGATCGACGCCTCCAGATCGGACAAGTTGCCGATTGCCGCATCGTCGGCGGCGACGACGGTGCGCGTGCGCAGGACGACGCTGCGCCCCGGGGCAAAGGCGGTCTCCAACACGGCGTTGCCGTTGCGATAGTACAGCCGCTGGCCGTCGCCCGACCAGACGGGCTGTGTCCCACCGTCGGTCGACACCTGCACCGCTCCCCCAGGCCCCGGGAAGTCGCGCACGTACACCTGCATCTGCCCGCTCTCGTCAGATGCATAGGCAATGCGCTGTCCGTCCGCCGAGAACCGCACGGAGATCGGCGAGCCGTTGGAGGGCATGAGGAGCTTTGGCGTGGTGTCGCCGCGCGTGGCCGCGTAGAACAGCCCCCCTTGGTCCTTCCCGCTTGGCGGCCGGCCGAAGATGACCCACTTGCCGTCGGGTGACACGACGCTGTTGGCCATGAAGCCGCGGCGAGTCGTGACGACGGTGGCCGGCGCGCTGGCGTCGATGGCGCGCTCCCAGATCACCGCCGAATCGCGCGCCCCCGTGCCGTAGGCGAGCGTGCGCCCATCGCGCCGCCACGTGGGCTGCGAGATGCGCTGGCCGTTGGCAACGATGGTCGCGGCGCCGTTCGAGAGATCGTACACGCGCAGCTCCTCCATTGGCGTCACTCCGGCGTTCCCCGTCGCGACCACCACCGCCAGGTGCCGCCCGTCGGGCGAAAGCCGCGGGTGCATGTACGCGCCGGCGCGCAACTTGAGCGGCGTCACTTCACCGCCAGGGCCAAGCTCCACGAGTTCGCGATCGCGCGAGCCGCGCACGTAGAGGAGCGTGCCGCTGGACGAAAGCGCCGCGCGCACGCCGTTGGCGGGACCCACCTGCACTCCCTCGAGCACCGGCGCCGCCTCGCCCGTCACCCTGGACATCGTCTCGTCGAGCGACACCGCCATCAACCGCCCGCCAGCGGCGCCGTAGACGAACTCGCCCTCGATCATCCCCAGCGGATAGGCCCCCGCGAGCTTGAGCGGCGTGACGACGCCGGTGCGGACGTTCCCCACCCACAGGCGCGACAGCTCCAGCGAATCGCGCCCCCACTCGGCGAAGGCGATCATGTCGTCGCCTAACGCGCGCGGCCAGGCGCGCGACGTGCCGGCGGGCGCGGCGACGAACAGCGGCGTGGGGTCACCGCCGGTGGCGGGGACCGAGACCAGCGCCCCGCCCATCGAGAGGATGATGCGGTCGGAGTGGACCCACGTGATTCCCAGCGCCCCGCGAAGGTCGGCCGTCAGCGTCGACGCCGTCCCGCCGGCGATCGGGATCTTGCGCAGCTCGGTGCGCGTGGTGAAGGCGAGCCAGCGCCCGTCCTCGGAGAAGGCGGCGTGCATCGCCCCCTGCGTCCCCTCGATGGCGTGCGGCTCGAGCTGGTCGGTGGAGCGCACGTAGAGGACCGACTCGTTCCCCTTCCGTCCGGCATAGACGATCTGGCGTCCATCGGGCGACAGTGCGTACGTGGCGCCGAAGCCGTTCACCGGCGCCGCTCCCACCGGGAAGTCGAGCGCGAACCGGACCGGCGTGTGAACGATCGCCTCGCGCGGATTCTGCCGCCGGGCGGTGAGGGCCGCGATGGTGGAGACGAGAGTGATGGCGCCTAACGCCAGCACCACGGGGTCGCGCCAGCGCGGGCGTGACACCGGCACCGCGGCGGTAGTGTCCCCATTCGCATGCGCGCCCGCGACGACGGCGTGCGCGTACGCGCCGCGCCCCTGCAGCGCCTCGGCAAACTCCTGCGCCGAGCCAAAGCGGTCGGCCGGGATCTTGGCCAGCGCCTTCTCGATGGCTGCCGCCACGTGCAACGGGACGCTGTCGCGCACCTTGCGCACGGGGCGCGGACGCTCGGTCACCACGCGGGCAATGATCGCCTGCGCCGTCCCTCCCGTGTGCGGTGCCTCGCCGGTAAGCATCTCGTACAGCACCGCCGCCAGCGAGTAGATGTCCGACCGGGCATCGACGAGGCGGTCGGCGGTGGCCTGCTCGGGCGACATGTACTGCGGCGTTCCTAACGAGAGCCCGGTCTGCGTCACGCGCGCCCCGCCGGCGTTGCTCACCGCCAGCGCGATCCCGAAGTCGCCCAGCAGCGGCTGCCCCTCCAGCAGGAGGATGTTCTCCGGCTTGAGGTCGCGATGGATCACCCCCTGCTTGTGCGCATACTGCAGCGCCCCCGCCACCCCCACCGCCAGCTGCACCGCCTCGTCCACCGGGAGCTGCCGCTCATGCTCCAGGCGCGTGCGCAGCGACTCACCGTCGATGAACGGCGTGACGTAGAAGAGGACGCCATCGGCCTCGCCGCTGTCGAACAACGGAAGGATGTTGGGGTGCTGCAGGTTGGCCGTGACGCGGATCTCGGCGAGGAAGCGCTCTGCGCCGAGCACGGCGCCCAGCTCACGGTCGAGCACCTTGAGCGCCACCCATCGGGAGTGCCGCAGGTCACGCGCCCGATACACCGTCGCCATCCCGCCGCGACCGATGAGCCCCTCTACCTCGTAGCGATCGGCGAGCGCGCGGCGCAGCAACGCCTCGAGTTCGCTGGACACGCGCGAATCACCGCCCGCCGGTTTCCCGGGAGGAGTCTGCACCCCCGGCGCCTGGCCGGCTGCATACGATCGGTCGCGCCCGCTCGATGATCCTCTCAACACGTTCTCTCCGTACGCCGAACCCCGGGAATGCTGCACCCCTACGTCCCGCCCCAGCAAGGTAGACACCCCGCAGGGGCATTTGTTACGGAAGGCACGCCATGCGCTTGCTCTCCCTGACACTCGCCGCGCATCCCATATTGCGCGCGAAGCGCCGTGTCCTCGCTCGTTTCACACCTTGCGCGCCGCCGCCATGCCCTCGAATCGCCGCGACTTCCTCCGCACATCCGCCCTTGCCGGTGGTGCCCTCGGACTTGGCCTCACGCGCAGCGCCAGCGCGCACCCCGCGCATGACGCGCCGTGGACCGTGCCCGAACCAGCCCTTCTCCCGCCACGCGCCCCAAAACCGCTGCGCATCCTCATCCTCGGCGGGACCGGCTTCATTGGCCCGCATCAGGTGCGGTACGCCATCGAGCGCGGCCACAAGGTCACGCTGTTCAATCGCGGCAAGACCAACCCGGGGCTCTTCCCCGACGTCGAGAAGCTGCAAGGCGACCGCGCCAAGGGCGACTACGAATCGCTCAAGGGACGCGACTGGGACGTGGTGATCGACAACCCGACGACGTTCCCGCGCTGGGTGCGGCAGGCGGCCGCCGTCCTCAAGGGACACACTCGGCAGTTTGTCTTCGTCTCCACCATCTCGGTGTACGAGAAGAACGACACGTCCAACGCCGACGAGAGCGCCGCGGTCGCGAAGACGACCGAACCGGACGTCGAGGAGATGCGGCTCTACGGCGCCCTCAAGGCGCTGGCCGAGGACGAGGCGCGCAAGGCGTTCGGCGACGGGACAACGATCATCCGGCCGGGATTGATCGTGGGCCCGGGCGACTTGTCCGATCGTTTCACCTACTGGCCGGTGCGCCTCGAGCGAGGCGGCGAGGTGCTCGCCCCAGGGACGCCGAGCGATCCGTCGCAGGTGATCGACGCGCGCGACCTGTCGGAGTTCATCGTGCGATGCTGTGAGGATGGGACCACCGGGACATTCAACTGCACGGGGCCGCGATCGACGCTGACGATCGCCGAGATGCTGGGCGGGATCCGCGCGGCGATGGTCACCGACGCCTATCTCACCTTCGTCCCCGCCGACTTCCTGGCGGCGCAGAAGGTGCGGCCGTGGAGCGACATGCCGGTCTGGATTCCGCCGGTGGGGGAGACGGCGGGGTTCATGCGGCGCAACATCGACAAGGCAGTGAAGGCAGGGCTCACCTTCCGCCCGCTGGCCGACACCGTGCGCGCCACGCTGGACTTCTATCATGCGGAGCCGGCGGAGCGTCAGGCCAAGCTGCGCGCAGGGCTCGACCCGGCGCGCGAGAAGGAGGTGTTGGCGTTGTGGCGTGCGAAGGTGGCGCAGCCCTGAGGGGGCTGCGAGAAGACGAGAGGACGGGAAGACGGGAAGCCTGCCCCAGCGAAGGCTGGGGACGAGAAGAACCTTCGCCACACGCACTCCTCACCATGACGGTATCTCGCCGAACGTTTGTCGCGACGGCAGCGTCGCTTGCCGCGGGAGTCGCGGCGTCGGGGACGGCGGGTGCAACCGGCGCCTTGCCGACCGGCTCGTCGCCGGTCGCGCCGGGCACCATCGACACCGCGGGGAACACCGTGGGCGACGACCCGCTGGGGGTGCGCGGCGACTTTCCGGCCACGCGCGAGGGGAACTACCTCAACTCCGCCTACATCGCACCGGTCCCCACGGCGGTCGTCGCGGCGGGGCGCGACTTTCTCGAGCGCAAGGCCACGAATCCCATCTCGTTAGGCGAGATGCTCGCGCACACCGACGTGGTGCGCGGACAGTTCGCCCGCCTGGTGAACGCCTCGAGCGACGAGATCGGCTTCCTCTTCGCCACCAGCGAGGGGGAGAACATCGTCGCCAACGCACTCGACCTGAAGGCCGGCGACAACATCGTCATAGACGCGCTCCACTACGAGACGGAATTCGTCCTCTACGGACACCTGCGCGACACGCGCGGCATCGACCTGCGCATTGCCCCGCACCGGAACGGCACCGTGGCGCTGCGCGACTTCGAGCCGCTGGTGGACAGGCGCACCCGCCTCGTCTCGGTAGCCTGGGTCTCGCACGCCAACGGCTTCCGCCACGACATGCGCCCCATTGCCGACCTCGCGCACGCGCACGGCGCACTCTTCTACACCGACGCCATCCAGGCGGCGGGAATGATCTCGCTCGACGTGCGCGCGGCGGGTGTCGACTTCCTGTGCTGCGGGACGTACAAGTGGGTCCTCGGCGGCTTCGGCGTTGCCCCCTTCTTTGTCCGGCGCGAATTGCTCGATCGCATCCGGCTGGATCGCTTTGGTGCGTTGCACGTGGCGAAGGAACTCCCCGACAACCGCTTCGAGCTGCACGCCACCGCCAAGCGCTTCGACTACGCCACGCTCCCCTTCGCCGAGGTCTACCAGCTCGGTGCAGGGCTGCACTATGTGGAACAGGTGGGCGTTCCCCGCATCGAGCGCCACACGGTGGCGCTGGCGCAGCGGCTGCGCGACGGGCTCGCCCGGCAGGGCTACGCCCTCTTCACCCCCGAGGGGACGCAGAGCTCGATCGTCACCTACTACTTCGATCGCGATCCGGCCGAGCTCAAGGCGGCCTTTGCCGCCGCCAAGGTGAGCGTGAGCGTGCGCGACGCCAAACGCCAGGTGCGGGTCTCGCCGGCGCTGTTCAACACGCAGGACGAGATCGATCACTTCCTCGAGGTGAGCAAGCGCCTGGCGTGACGGAGGCGATGGCAGGTCACCACCGCCCGACGCCGCTCGTCGCGACAGTCGTCGTACCCCCACGCCTGACGCTACCTCGACCACGCGCACATCGACTGCGACTTTCGCCTGTTCTCAGAGGAGTTTCCGCATGACCACGCCCTCCAATGTGCGCACGCCAGCGACGATCTACCCGTCGTTCATCTACCGCGACGCGCCCGCGATGATTGCCTGGCTCGAACGCGCCTTCGGCTTTCGGCGTCGCCTCGTGGTAGAGGGGGACGAGCGCGCCGTGGTGCACGCCGAGTTGACGTTGGGAGAGGCCGTCATCATGGTCTCCTCGCCACGAGCGGACTTGAACCTGCGCGGGGCCGCCGATCTGGGCGCGACGCATGCCGGCTGCTGCTGTTTCGTGGACGACCCCGATGCGCACTGTGCGCGTGCCGTGCAGGAAGGCGCCGTGGTCCACTTCCCGCTCAAGGACACGGACTACGGCTCGCGCGAATACACTGTGCGCGACCCCGAGGGGGTGATGTGGACCTTCGGCACCTATCGGCCGGGCGCATACTGGGACGGCAGGACGGGAAGCTGATCGCGCAAGCTTGGCGCGAGCAATGGCAATCGAGGCGCCTCGTGGCGAGCTTGAGGGGAGCGCGACGCCTCGTGCGTCGCGATCGCGCCGGCTCGTGCGGCGCACGGCGCTCGCGAGCGCCGCGATCGCTCCCGTCCTCCAGGAATCTCCGTGTCGTCGTTCGCGTCGCTGTCGCTGCATCCATCGCTGCTCAAGGGGCTCAAGGAACTCGGCTTCACCCGCCCCACCCCCATCCAGGGAGACGCCATCCCGCACGCGCTCGCCGGGCGCGACTTGCTGGCGTGCGCCGCTACGGGGAGCGGGAAGACGGCCGCCTTTCTCCTCCCCATCCTGCACGCGCTGATTGCCCGGCCTCGCGGGACGACGCGGGCGCTCGTCCTCACGCCGACGCGTGAACTGGCCGCGCAGATCCTCGAGGACCTGAACGATCTCGCGGTGCACACCCCCATCACCGCGGCAGCGATCTTTGGTGGCGTGGGGATGGGGCCGCAGGAGCACGCATTGCGCAGCGGGGTCGATGTCGTCGTCGCCACGCCAGGACGCCTGCTGGACCACCTGCGGCAGTCGTACACCGACCTGTCGCGCCTCGAGGTCCTCGTTCTCGACGAAGCCGATCGCATGCTCGACATGGGCTTCCTCCCCGACATCCGGCGCGTTCTCAAGCAACTCCCCACCAAGCGGCAGACGCTCTTCTTCAGCGCGACGATGCCGGGTCCCATCGGGCAGCTCGCGCACGAGATGCTGCACCACCCGGCGACGATCAACCTGGAGCGCAAGGCGGCCCCCGCCGTGGGGATCACGCAGGCCATCTACCCGGTGGCGCAGGAGCTCAAGTCGGCGCTGTTGTTGCAGCTGCTGATTCGCGGCGAGATGCAGGAGGTGCTGGTCTTCACGCGCACCAAGCACCGCGCCGACCGCCTGCAGAAGTTCCTCAGCCGGCACGACATCCCGTCGGAGCGCATCCACGGCAACCGGTCGCAGCCGCAACGCACCGAGGCGCTCGCCGGCTTCAAGAGCGGGAAGTACCGCGTCCTCGTGGCCACCGATATCGCCGCACGCGGGATCGACGTCGAGGAACTGGGGCACGTGGTGAACTTCGACGTCCCGATGGCGCCCGAAGACTACATTCACCGGGTGGGGCGCACCGGGCGTGCGCAGGCCACCGGCGACGCCTTCACCTTTGTTGCCCCCGACGAGGAGCAGGACCTGGCCGACATCGAACGCAAGATCGGCCGCCGGCTGCAACGCGTGGTCCTTCCCGACTTCGACTACACGGCGCGCGTAGCCGAGAAGCTCGAGGTCTCCCCCGCCGAGCGCGCGGCCAAGTGGCGCGAACAGAAGGCGCGCGAACGCGCCAACGCCAAGGCCAAGGAGGAGCGACGCGCCAAGGCGGCCTCCGAAGAGCAGGCCCGCCTCGACGCCAAGGCAAGGCGCGACGCCGAGCGACACTCCGCGCACCAGCGCCGTCAGGAGGAACAGCGCACGCGCCACGGCGACAAGCCTCGCGGACCGTCGCGCGACCAAGCGCGCGGACCGTCGCGCGATCAGGCGCGCGGACCGTCGCGTGACCAGACGCGCGAGCAGTCACCCTACGCGCGCGACGACAGCCGGGCCGGGCGTGGAGGGCGAACCGACCGACGCGGCGGGAGGTCGCACCGTGGCGGTGGAAGCGCGCGCTAGCTCGCCTCGGGGCAAGCCGCTGCGAACCGTTGGCCTGCGGCTCGCCGCGGCGACGCTTGCCGTCATCGCGCTGGCGGCAAGCGCCGCGTGCAGCGGCGACCGCCTGCCGCCGACGGGGACCACACCACCACCAACGCCACTCTCCTTCGCCGGCATCGTCGACTCGATTCGCCGACAGACAAACCTCCCGGCGCTCGGCGCCGCCATCGTCACCAGCGACTCGGTCGTGCAGCTGGCGGTGAGCGGCACGCGGCGCCTTGGGGGAACGGCCGCCGTCACCGTGAACGATCGCTGGCACCTGGGGTCGGTCTTCAAGCACCAGGTCTCGGTGCTGGTGGCGCAGCTGGTGGCCAACGGCACGCTCTCCTGGTCGACGACGCTGGCCGAGCACTTTCCCGAGCTGGCCACGACGATGCGCGCCGAGTACCGCACGCGGACGTTGCGCGACCTCCTGTCGCACAGCGCCGGGATCGCGCGCGACTGGACGTCGGAGGTGCCGCGCGCGGGGCGGCAGGCGCGCGCGGAGGCGGTGCGGTGGGCGCTCCAGTCGCCGCCAGCCGCAACGCCGGGGACGTACGCCTACAGCAACGTGGGCTACATGATTGCCGGCGCCATCGTCGAGCGCGCGCTCGACCGCGACTTCGAGCAGGTCGTGCTCGAGCGGCTGTGGGCGGCACTGGGGATGACGAGCGCCGGCTTCGGGCAGGCGGGGAGCGCGGGGCGCGACGACGAGCCGCTGGGCCACTGGCTCGGCAGCGGATCGACGCCCGTGATCTACGACGCCGGGACGCCTAACGCCGACAACCCGCCCGAATACTCCCCGGCCGGGCGCGCCCACATGTCGCTGCGCGACTGGGGACGCTTCACCTCCGCCCTCCTCGCCGCGGAGCGCGGGCGCGACACCCCCGTCCTCTCCTCCGCCGCCTGGCGCGCCCTCACACGGGGATATGTCGCGAATGGAGCGGGGAGTTACGGCTACGGGCTCGCCGTGGCCGACCGCAGCTGGGCCAGCGGGCGCGCCCTCTTCCACGACGGGACCAACACGCGCCACTACGCCCTGGTCGGCATTGCCCCCGAGCGCGACTTCGCGATCCTCATCGCCACCAATGAGTGGAGCGCGACGATGGGCGCCACGCTGGACACCATCTTCGCGCGCCTCGCCAGCTACCAGTCGACTGGGCGCTGACTCTCCCGGCACGCGTTTCCCACCTCAACCCACTTCGCGTCATGCGCTTCGAGTACATCACGCTCAAGTTCGCGGCCTCCGGTTGGCTGGTCGGCGGTGACCTGGATGGCGACGCGTTCAACGAGCGACTCAACCTCCTCGGCGACGAGGGGTGGGAGCTGGTCAGCGTCTTCGACACCAACATGCTGCACGGCCGTACCCGCGACGTGGTGGCCGTACTCAAGCGTCAGCTCCGGTAGCAGGCGTTACTCGGCGCGGATCGCCAGCACCGGATCCACTCCGGCCGCGCGTCGCGCGGGGACCCAGCAGGCCAGCGCGGCGACCCCGGCGAGGATGAGCGGCACCACGGTGAAGGTGAGCGGATCGGTCGCGCCGCTGCCGTACAGCACCCCGCGGATGAGGCGTGCCGCGCCTAACGCGACGACGATCCCGATGACGCCGCCGGCGAGGACGAGGGCAAGCCCCTGGCGCATCACCATGCGCACCACCTCGCCGCGCGCCGCGCCGATCGCCATGCGAATCCCGATCTCGCGCGTGCGCTGCGCCACGGCGTAGGACATCACGCCGTACATCCCGACCGCCGCCAGCAGCAATCCGAGTGCCCCAAAGACGCCCAGCGCCGTGCCCGCCAGGCGCGCCGGGAGGAGGGCGAGGCCAAGGTGCATCTTCATCGTCTTCACGTCGGAGACCGGCATGTTCGCGTCGAGCGCCGCGACCTCCGACCGGAGCTGCGGGACGATGGCCAGCGGATCGCCGTCCACGCGCAGGTGCAACGTCATCTCCGCGCGCCACTCCTGCGCCTGCGCGAAGTACATGTACGCGGTCGGCTCCTCACCAAGGCGCATGTACTTTCCCGTGGGGACCACCCCCACCACGGTGAAGTCGCGGCCGCTGGTGTGCACCACACGCCCCACCGCGCCCCCCGTAGGGAAGAACCGCTTCACGAACTGCTGGTTCACCACCAGCACTGGAGCCGCCAGGCTGTCGTCGCGCGCCTCGAAGAATCGCCCCTCGAGCAAGGGAATCCCCATCGCCTCCAGGTAGCCCGGCGCTGCGATGTTGTAGTTGATCGACATCCCCTCGTCAGGCGCGGGCGTGTACCCCGGCACCCGGATGCCACGGTCCGAGTTGGCGAGCCCCAGCGGCGCGTACTGCGACATCCCCACGTGCTTCACGCCGGGAAGCGTGCGCAGCCGGTCGACCAGCAGGCGATAGAACTGTTCCGTGCGAGCGCGGTTGTAGCCCTGCAGCGACGGATCCACCGAGGCGAGGAGCAGCCCCTCGGCGTTGAACCCCTTGTCCACCGTGGTGGCCGCCTGGAGGTTGCGCAGGAAGAGTCCCGCGCACACGAGGAGCACGACCGACAGCGCCATCTGCGCCACGACCAGCGCGCGACTCAGCCGCGAGCGCGAGCCCCCCGCCGGCGCCTCGCCCTTGAGCGAGGGGATGAGCGCCGGCCTGGTGGCCTGCAGCGCCGGGACGAGGCCGAACAGGAAGCCGGTGGCGATGGTGATCCCTAACGAGAAGAGGAGGACCGGGATGCTGAGGCGCAGGTCGGGGGAGAAGTCGACGTCCATCGGCAGCCGCACGCGATTGGCGAGGGAGATGACCCACGACGCCACGGCAATGCCGCACACTCCCGCCACCAGCGAGAAGACGAGGCTCTCGGTGAGCAGCTGACGGATCAGGACGCCGCGTCGCGCGCCGATGGAGAGGCGCACCGCCATCTCGCGCCAGCGGTCCTGCGCCCGCGCCAGGAAGAGGTTGGCCACGTTGACGCAGGCAATGAGGAGGAGCATCAGCACCACCGCCATCACCACGGCGGTGAGCCCAACCTGCGCCGTGCGGAACATGGGATGGATCCCCGATTCGCCCTGCGGAACCAGGGTGATGCCCGAGTGCTCGTACGCGTCGGGGAAATCGGTGCGCAGCTCGCCCTCGAGGGCGCGCATGCGTGCCTTGGCTCGCTCCATCGTCACGCCGGGGGCAAGGCGCGCCAGGACAGACATCGAGTTGTCGCCGCGCTCGTTCATGGCGGCGCCGTACCCCGGCTCGATCTGCGCCAGCTGCATCATCGGCAGCCACATCTCGGGGGTGAGGATGGGGAGCGCGCCGCGGAACTCGCGCGGCGCCACCCCCACCACGGTGTAGGCCGCCCCGTTCACGATGATCGACTTACCCACCACGTCGTTGTCGCCGCCAAAGCGGCGTTGCCACGTCGCATACGAGATGACGGCGATGGGGTGGGCGAGTTCCCCCACGTCCTCGGCCGGGATGAACACGCGGCCGCGCACCGCGCCGACGCCGAGCATGCCGAAGTAGTTGCCAGAGACGAGCTGCACCATCACGCGCTCCGGTCTCCCGCCAGCCGCAACGCTGGCGAGGGAGAACTTCCACGTCGCTACGTCGCTGAACACGCCCTTGGTGCGCTCGCGCAGGTCCTTCCAGTGCGGGATGGAGTTGGAACCGTACTCCATCCCCGGCCACTTGCGATAGAGCTGCGCCAGCCGCCCCGCATCGCGCACGCCCGGCAACGGGCGCAGCATCAGCGCATCCACCACCGAGAAGACCGCCGTGTTGAGCCCGATTCCCAGCGCCAGCGTCACCACCGCGAGTGCCGTGAAGAGCGGCTTCTTGAGCAGGATCCGGATCGCGAATCGCAGGTCGTGCAGGAAGGTCGACATGGCGGACCGGGCGTGGGTGGTGGGAGGTCGCTCGCCGTGGATAGCTCAGAGGATGGACAGTACGGAGGCGCGCAACGTTTGGATTCTCCCCGGTCGCCAATCAGGGCGGTGGCGCCACCGGGACCATCACCAGCGCCTCGCCGTCGATGACGACCTCGCCATCCTGGTTGCGGCACGTCGTCTCCAGCCGCGCGCGCCGCTTGGCCTCGTTCCACTCGCGCACCTCCAGGCGCGCGGTGACCGTGTCGCCAATGCGCACCGGGCGCTTGAAGCTGAGCGACTGGGAGAGGTAGATCGTCCCCGGCCCGGGCAGCTTCATGGCGATGCAGGCCGAGATGAAGCCGGCGGAGAGGATGCCGTGCGCGATGCGCCCGCCAAACCGCGACTTCGCCGCCTCGACCTCGTTCACGTGCGCCGGGTTGAAGTCACCCGTGATCCCCGCAAAGAGCACCACGTCGCTCTCGGTCACGGTCTTCGCGAACTCGGCGCTCTGGCCGACCTGCAGCTCGTGGGACACGGTCAAATCTCCATGACGAAGCGGATGTCGTCGTCGAGTGTGGCGCTGGCAGTGTGACGCGTCAACCACGACACGACAAAGAAGACGAGCAGCGAACTCACGAGCGCAAGCGCCGTCGCCGTCACGCCGGCGGGGAAAGTGAAGACCTTGAGGAAGGCGAGCGTCTCGAAGACCAGCGTCACGACGAGCCCCGTGCAGATCGACGCGACCGCCCCGGCGCGCGTGGCACCGGTCCAGTTGAGCCCTATGGCCAGCGCCGGGACGAGCGTCGAGGCAAACAATCCCCAGCCGAAAACGCCGAGGAATGCGACCAGTGTCCCCGAAAGCCCCGCCACCATCGTCGCGATGAGCGAGATGACCACCGTCCAGATGCGCCCCCAACGCAGTTCGTTCGTGACCGTGAAGCCCAGGGCCAGCGGGATGTCGTGCGTGAGCGCCGCTGCACCGACGCTCATGAACGAGTTCACCGTGCTCATGATGGCGGCCGCCACTCCCGAGAAGACGATCGCCGACAGGAGGAGCGGCGTGAAGTGGAGCAGGAAGGTCGGCGTCGCGTCGTCGGCGCGGGCCAGCGGCGGCAACTCGCCGCGCACCACCAGCGTCTTGACCGCCAACCCCACGCCAATGAAGAGGAGCTGCGTGACGACGATCGCCACGCTCATGATCATGGGATACCACTTGAGCCGTCGCGGGTCGCGCAGCATGTAGAACTTGTGCACGACGTGCGGTTGGCCTAGTGAGCCAATGCCGAACACGAAGAAGAAGGAGAGGGCGGCGAGCGGCGTGAGCTTTCCCCACGGCGCCAGGAACGGCGCATCGGCGGGGAGGATCGTCGCCGCGAAGCCGCCTGCACCGCCACCCGCAGCGCTACCTGCGGCGCCGCCCACCTTGAGCGTGTAGACGAAGACGAGGACCGAGGCGAGCGCCATCACTCCCCCCTGGAACAGGTCGGTGTACACCCCCGCCAGGATCCCCCCCGACACCGAGTAGGCCAGCGTGATCGCCATCCCGATCCACAGCCCCACGGTGAGCCCAGTGCCGAAGATGGCGTCGATGACCAGCCCCAGGGCGAGGATGTTGGTCGCCATGTAGCCAACGATCGCCACCAGCATCGCCACCGCCGAGAGTCCGCGCGCCGCGCGCGACTGGAAGCGCACCGCGATGGCATCGGGGATGGTCATGAGCCCGCGCAGCTCGCCCAGCAGGCGCAGGCGCTTGGCCAGCGTCCACGCGCCTAACGTCCCGGTCACGCCAATGGGAAGGATGATGAAGACGGCGCCGAGTCCGACGCTGTACAGCAACCCCGGTCCGCCGATGAACGTGAAACCGGAGAGCGTGGCCGCCATCGCCGCGATGGCCATCGTCCACAACCCGATCCCCTGCCCCGCCACGAAGAAGTCGCTGGCATTCCTCGTCCGGCGCGTGGCCCACACGCCGATTGCCGCCACGACCGCGAAGTACGCCACCGCCACCGCCACGATGACGGGCTGCGCCAGCGGCGGGAGCGCGCCAGCCTGCAGCAGGAACCAGTGCGGTGCTCCCATCAGTCGTCCGTGCGTCCCTGCGGCTCGGCGTGCGCCTCGCGCAGTGCCCGCGCCGAGCGCATTGCCCGCACGCGCGCGAGGTCGTCCTCACGGAGCGTCATCACCTCGAAGGTGAGGGCGTAGGCCAGCGGGAGCACGAGGAGGGGGAGGAGCCCGACGCCGTAGACCACAATCGCGGCACGCAGCGGCAATCCGAGGATGATGCGCTCGCCGGGTGCGTCAGCCGGCAGCAGCAACGCCGCCGCGAAGCCGGCGACGATGACCACGAAGGTGAACGCGAGCGGGATCGCCAGGCGCCCCACCCCACCGGTCCGCCGCGACACGCCTAACGCCATCATCGAGACGACCATCAGCGCCAGCCCCACCACCATGCACCAGACGCCCCAGCGCGCCCCCCCCGCGAGGAACGCCGAGCCGTAGGCAAGGGCAATGCAGGCCGTCGAGGTCGCGGTCATGGCGATCGCCACGCGCTTGGTCATGCCGTCTCCGTGTCGGGACATTCGAGAGGCGTAGAATAGCGACGCGCAGCGACCGCGCGCCGAAATCGGAGGCTTACGCCGTCCCTGGCACCCCACTCCGATGCCGCGCCCCCGCCCAGCGCCGGACGCGCCAACCGAGCAACACGGCGAAGACCAGGGCGAAGATCGCGGGCTCCGTGACGTCCTTCTTCACCGACATCCAGTAGTGGACGAGGCCAAGCACGGCACTCGCGTAGACGAGGCGATGCAGCGCGCTCCACCGCCGGTTGCCAAGGCGCCGGATCCACCCCTTGGTCGAGGTCACAGCGAGCGGGACCAGAAGGGCCAGCGCCATCATCCCGATGGTGATGTAGAGGCGCTTGGCGACGTCTTCGACCATGTCGCGCCATGTGAGTTCGACGTCGAGCGCGGCGTAGATGACGAGGTGCGTGCAGGCGTAGGCGAAGGCAATGAGGCCGAAGGTGCGGCGATAGCGGATGAGCCACCCCGCCCTGAGCAGCCGCACGGCGGGCGTCACGACCAGGGAGAGGGCGAGAAAGCGAAGGGTCCACTTCCCGGTGAAATGCTCGGCTTCCTTGATGGGGTTGGAACCCAGGAAGCGGGTCCCCTGGAAGAAGTCGCTGGCGATGGCGGCGGCGACGTAGAGGAAGGGGAGGGTGGCTACACAGAGGACCAGGGCGTGGAGCCAGCGCGGTGGAATGGTACGGAGCGCGCGGTTTTGGTTTGGTGGGGAGGGGGGGCGGGGGGTAGTGTGGTTTTCGGGGGGGGCCCCCCGCGCCGCGCCGCCCGCGCGCGCTTCCAACGCCCCAGCCGGCGCCGACTCCGCGGACTCCGCCGACTCCACCGACTCCTCCGCATCCGCGGACTCCACCGACTCCGCGGACTCCGCCGAATCCGCGGACTCCGCCGACTCCGCAGACTCCGCCGACTCCGCAGACTCCGCAGACCCCACCTCCGGTCTCGCCCCCTCCCTCGCTCCCTGAATCGCCACTCGTCCCCCCTCGATCAGTACAGCTTCCGCAGGTCCATCCCGCTGTACATCGACGCCACCTGTTGCGCGTAGCCGTTGAACATCAACGTCTCGCGCCGACGAAACTCGCCAATGCGCCGCTCCTTCGCCTGCGACCAGCGCGGGTGGTCCACCTCGGGGTTCACGTTGGCGAAGAAGCCGTATTCACTCGCGTTGGCCTCGCTCCACGCCGTCTTCGGCATCGTGTCGGTGAAGCGGATTCGCACGATCGACTTGCCCCCCTTGAAGCCGTACTTCCAGGGAATCACGAGACGAAGCGGCGCCCCGTTCTGGTTGGGGAGCATCTTGCCGTAGACGCCAACGGCGAACAGCGTGAGCGGGTTCATCGCCTCATCCAGGCGCAGCCCCTCGACATAGGGCCAGTCGAGCACCGGCGAGCGCTGTCCCGGCATCTGCGCCGGGTCGAGCAGCGTGGTGAACTCCAGGTACTTCGCCGAGCCTAACGGCTGCATGCGCTTCACGAACTCGGCCATGGGGAAGCCGAGCCACGGGACAACCATCGACCACGCCTCGACGCAGCGATGGCGGTAGATCCGTTCCTCGAGCTTGTACGGCTTGAGGAAGTCCTCGAGGTTGTAGCTGCCGGGCTTCGCCACCAGCCCATCGACCTTCACGCTCCACGGCTTGGTGCGGAACTTCGTCGCATGCTCGGCGGGATCGTCCTTGCCGGTCCCGAACTCGTAGAAGTTGTTGTACGACGTCACGTCGTCCCACGGGGTGAGTTCCGGCTTGAGTTCGCCCCCGCCGATCGAAGTCCCCTGCTGCGGGGCCTTCCCCGCCACCCCCGCCGGCTGCGCCCCGCCCCGGCGTCCGGCGAGGAAGGCGGCCGCGAGTCCAACCCCCGCCAACCCCGCCTGCCTCAGGAAACCCCGCCGGTTCTCGTACTGCGATTCGCTCGTGATCTCCGATGAGCGAATGGGATGCTCTGGCGTGACGCGGATCAGCATGGCAGCGCTTCGGTAGGGTGAGGGGAGTTCAGCCGGTGTGACCGGGCGACGGGAACCGCAGCACGCGCGAGCCTCGTGAAGCGCCCCTTCTCACCGCACCACTCTCCCCCGCGCCCCGCTCGCACCACCCGCACCGCCCGCGCACAGGGGATGTAGCACCCTCCCCCGCATCCGGTTCCATCATAAACGCCCCACGCCATTCCCCGGTTCTCCAGAAAGCCTCGCGCCAGGACACAGTCGCCGAAACGCCGCGGGGCGCGGCCAATCAATCACCGCGCCCCCTCCCCCCCTCGTCCCGAACCTTCGCTGGGGCAAGCTTCTCGTCCCCAGCCTTCGCTGGGGCAGGCTTCTCGTCCTCTCGTCCTCTGCTACTGAACAGGTCTTCTGATCTCGAACCCCTCCGGAGGCTCCGCCCCCATCAGGTTGCGAACGAAGTAGTCCCACGTTCGCCGGATCATGTACGGCTCGCCGGCAAAGCCGTGGTTGCGATTGGGCATCACCAGGAGATCGAAGTCCTTGTTGGCCTTGATCAGTTCGTCGATGACGAGCTGCGTCGCCACGGGGTGCACGTTGTCGTCGAGCGTCCCGTACGCCAGCAGCAGGCGGCCGCGCAGGTGCTTCGCCTTTCGCCAGTTGGACTGCGAATCGAAGGAGTCGGTCGTGTCGCTCAGCTTTCGCAGCAGCCCCTGGTACTTCTCCCCCCAGGTGAAGTCGTAGCTCCGGTTGTCGTGGTTGCCGGCGCTCGAGACGGCCACCTTGAAGAAGTCGGGATACGTGAGGATGGCATCGGTAGACGAGAAGCCGCCGCCGGAGTGCCCGAAGATCCCCACGCGCGACAGGTCCATCTGCGGGATGCGTCCCGCCAGCTGCTTGATGGTGATGACCTGGTCGGGGATCCCGTTGTCGGTCATGTTGCCATAGTACGAATCATGGAACGCCTTCGAGCGCCCCGGCGTCCCCATGGCATCGACCTCGACGACAAAGAAGCCGAGTTCCGATAGCGCGGCGGCATTGCCTCCGGGGCGCGAGGCAAACTGCCGAGTGCCGACTGAGCCGATCTGCGGCCCCGGGTAGATGTAGTCGACCACCGGGTAGCGCTTGCTGGAGTCGAAGCCGGCCGGGCGCCAGAGCAGCCCGCGCAGCTCGGTCACGCCATCGCGCGCGCGCACGGTGAACGGCTCCGGTGCGCGCCATCCCGCGGCGACGAGTCGCGAGACGTCGGCCGCTTGCAGCTGCCTGACCACGGTGCCATCGATGCGCCGCAGGATGGTGACGGGCGCCTTGTCCGGCCGCGCCACGTTGTCCACCACGAACCTGCCGCCAGGCGCAACGCTGATGTCGTGGTCGGCATCCTCCGGCGTCAACAACTGGATTGCCGAGCCATCCAGCCTGGCGCGGTACAGGTGCCGGAAGTACGGGTCGCGCCCGGGCTCGCGCCCCACCGCGGTGAAGTACGCCCAGCGCAACGTCTCGTCGATCCACAGGAGGTCGACCACCAGGAAGTCGCCGCTGGTGATCCGGCTCTTCACCGCCCCCGTCTTCGCATCCAGCAGGTACAAATGCCCCCACCCGTCGCGCTCGGACCACCAGACCACCTCGTTCCCCCCGGCCAGTGGGCGCCAGTTGGGAATCCCCCCCGACATCTGGTTCGTCTCGACGAACGTCTTCCCCGTCTCCTTGTGCACCTGACGGGCAGCACCGGTAGCCGCGTCGGCCGACACCAGCGTCAACTCGCGATTGCCGCGCCTGGGCGCGGTGAAGTACACCTGGTCGCTCCCCGCCCCCCACCGCACGTCCTTCCACACGGTGTCCGTCGACATCCAGCAGCACGTCGTGTTCACCGCATCCATCGTGGGCCACTCGATCTTGCTCCCCTTCCCCGACGACACATCGAACACATGCAGGTCAAACCGCGGAATCACGGAGTCGCCCGGCAACGCATACCGGTACGAGTGAAGCACGGGCCCCGGGTTCTTCGTCTCCAACAGGTGCATCAGCCGCACCCCCCGCTGGTCCCACCTGGTCGTCACGAATCGCCTCGAGTCGGGCGACCAGAGGATCAACGGGCGCTGCTCGCTCTTGTTGCGCACATTGGTCACCTGCTGGCAACAGCCGATGTTCGTCAGCGCATAACCCCAGTCGGCGGTGCCATCCGTGGTCAGCGCGCGCTCCTGGCCACCGTCAGCTGCACGCACGAACACGTTCCCGCCCCTCTCATACGCCACCCACTTCCCATCCGGCGACTTCACCTCGCTCGGCCTCTCGAGAGCGAGCGTGTCGGGACCCGTGCACGTGTACGACGTCAGGTCGCACGTCCAGTTCTTCTTGCGCCCCGCGCTAACGCGAATCGCCTTCTCACCGTCGACCCACGAGATGGCCTGGAAGGGAAGGCGCGCCGAGTCGTACGTGGTGTCGGCCGCCGTCGACAGCGCCGACGCCAGTCGCGCATGATCAAAGGCCGCTCGACGCGCCCCGGTCGCCATGTCGACGACGAGGAACTCCCACCCACGCACCCCACGATTGCGGTACCAGAACCGGTCGCCCGTCATCCAGCGCGGACGAACGGCATCATCGATGATCAGGTCCTGCACGTTCCAGGGAAGCAACTGCTCGGCGCGCGCGTAATCGGTGCGCGTCGGTTGCGCCTGCGCCGTGCGCGATGAACCACCGAATGCCATCCCACCTATCAACAGGGCAATGACAGCAAGCATTCGTGGTGCGGTGCGATGCGCGATGCGGCGTGTGGCGCCCGGTGTGATGCGGAGTGTGAGGCGTGACATGACGTCGGTATCGTGTGATCGTGCGCTGTGATGGTACGCTGTGATGGTGCGCTGTGATGGTGCGCTGTGATGGTGCGCTGTGATGGTGCGGTGACCGCGCGCCGTGGTCGTCAGTGTGGGCGTGGAAACAGGTTGGCTCGTCAGGCAGGGCCGCTCGCGCCGCGCGCGCTACGGATTCCACCGCGCCAACCACGCCTCCGGTTGCCCCCGCAGGTACTTGTCGAACCACTCGAGCATCGCGCCGTCACGCCCTTCCTCGACCGACGGCCGCGAGTTGATCCCATGGTTCTCGCCCGCCACGCGAATGAGCTCAGCCTCGCGCCCAAGCATGCGCAGCGCCGTGAACATCTGCTCCGACTCGGTAGGGACCACGTTGGTGTCGCCGGTGCCGTGAATCAGGAGCATCGGCGCCTGGATCTTGTCGGCCGAGAAGAGCGGCGACCGGTCGACGTACACATCCTTCCGGTTCCAGGGATAGCACCCGGGGCAGGTCCCGTCGGTGTAGCTGTAGCCGCTCGCCCCCGCCCCCCAGTAGTTGGCGATGTTGGAGATGCCGGCCAGCGCGATGCCGGTGCGGAAGATGGTCGTGCGTGTGAGCAGGTGCATCGTCATGAAGCCGCCATACGAATGGCCGAAGTTCCCCACCCTCGACGCATCGACGTAGCGATGCCCCTGCGCGAACTGCTGCGTCCCCTCGATGATGTCCGACGCCGCCGGATACCCCCAATCGTTGGTGTGATAGTTCGAGAACTTCTGCCCGTACCCCGGCGCCCCCGCGGGATTCATCATCAGCACCACGTAGCCATTGGACGCGAACCAGAGCAGCCGCTCCTCGAAGTTCTTCTTCATGGCCAGCGTGCCGCCGTAGTAGTGCACGATCATCGGGTACGTCCTGGTCGAGTCGAAGCCCGGAGGGAGCCAGTACCACGACTCGATGTCCTCGCCCCGCGAGTTGCGGAACGACCACGCCTTCCACGTCGGGAGCGCAATGTTGTCGAACGCCGCGGCGTTAGGCGCGCTCACGGTCGATGTCGCGCCGGTCGCGAGGTCGAGGCGCTGCAGCGCCGGCGCGCTCACCGGCCCCTCCACGCTCGCCACCTGCACCCCGTTGGCGATGTCGAACGCGCCCATCGTTTCCGCCAATGACGGCATGGTCTCCAGCGTCACCGCGCCCAGCGCCGAGGTGACGGCGGCGCGCGTACGGGCCAGCAACGTGCGCGCGCCGGCATCCACCGGGACGTAGATGCGCCCGTCCTTCGCGCTCCACGTGAGCCGCGAACAGCCAAGCCCTCCGCCTATCGAGGGAACGTATCCCGCACTCAGGTGCACCAGCGCGGGCCGGTCGAGCGAGGTGGCGTACAGCTCGTTCTCGTAAACGCTGAACGTCGGGTCTTCCTGCGTCAGCTGCTCCTTCGCGCTGGCGCAGAACGCCACGGCGCGCGAATCGGGCGAGAAGGCAAAGGCAGAAGGCGCGTTGAATGCCTCGCGCGTCAGGTCGAGCAGCCGCCGAGTTGCCAGTGTCGCCACGTCCAGCGCCCACAACTCGGCGCGCAGCCACGGACGTGCATCGCTCGTGTTGACCGAACGTGAGAAGACAATCGTCTTCCCGTCCGGCGACAGCTCCGCACCCGCGACGCCAACCGCGGAATCGCCCACCAGCGTGGTGCGCGTCCCCTGCGCCACGTTCAGCGCGTAGAGATGCTCTTTGTCAGGCGAGTCACCAAAGCGCTGCCACACCTCCGTCAGGCGCCGCATCTCGCCGGGCTTCGTTGCCGGCGTTGTGGCCGCGCGTTCCTGGCCCGTGTAGTAGAGCCACGCACCATCCGGCGACCACCCCACGATGCGGGAGATCGACTCGCCGCGCAGGAGGCGCTGCGATGCGCCCGACGTGGCCTCCCACGTCCAGAGGTCACGCCCAGGCACCTCCGTTCGGTCGGTCGCCGTCAGGAGTGCCAGTCGCTTCCCGTCGTTGGACCACGACGCCGACGACGGGCCGCCGGCGCGCAACTCGGTCAGCAGCTTCCCGCCGCCGACGTCACGCACCTCCAGCCAACTGTTGGTGCGATCGTTGACGGCGTCGCGCTGGCGCAGCACCACCGCCACGCGCGTGGCCGTGGGATCGAGCGTGACGTCACCGATCGACGTCACCCCGTGCAGGTCGCGCCACGTGGGGGCACGCCGGGCGTCGAGCGACACCGTCGTCACCGCCCCCGACGCCGGCGTCAGCGTCGCGACCAGTGGCGTCGATGCGCCTTTCGACACGCGCTGCACGAGCAACCAGTGCTTCCCGCGCGCCAGCGTGAGCTTGGTCGCCGTCACGCGAACGCCATCGAGCCAGACGCGCCGCGTCTCGTCGCCGGCGAAGGTGAGCGTGGCGCGCTGCCATCGATCGGTCTCGATGTACGCCGACGCGTACGACAGCGCACCCGCCGCCGCCCCCGCATCGCCCGACGTCCATCGCAATGCAGCACCGCTGGGCCCCGCCACGGCGCGCCCTTCCACCGGCCACGCCCCATCGGTCGCCAGGCGCCAGCTCGCCAGCATCGCCGAATCGGACCGCGCGTTGCCGAACGGCGCCGGCGCCGGCACGCCAACCGACAGCCATCGATCAATCACCTGCGGCACCTGCGCGCCTAACGCCCCCGGCACCACCACCCCCACCACCCCCGCCAGCAGCACCACGCCAATCCTCGCGCACGATCTCATGAATTGATCCCCAGTGAGGAGTCCCCCAATCCCCATACACCTAACGCGAACAGCAACCCCCGGACAGCAATCGCTCCCCGGGGGCCCCTGTCTCGTCTCTCGTCTTCTCGTCTTCTCGTCCTCTACCAACTGATATAGAACGGCTTCCAATACGGGAAGCCGTCGTCGTAATCATCCCACGACGGACCTTGTCCCCCCTGGCCGCGGCTCCACGGATCATCCGGCTGCTTGATCTCGTAGTTGTCCGGCGGCGTGAGCCCCAGGAGGTTCTGGACGAAGTAGTCCCAGCGACGGCGAATGAAGTACGGCTCGTTGAGCCCGTGATTGCGGTTCGGCGCCCAGACCATGTCGAACGACTTGTTGGCCTTGATCAACTCGTCCACCAGCTGCACGGTGTTGGCCGGGTGCACGTTGTCGTCCATGTCGCCGTGCATCACCATCAGCTTCCCCTTCAGGTTCTTCGCCATCGACTTGTTGGCGGAACCCTCGAAGTTGTCGGTCTTGCGCAGCGTGTCCTTCTTCATGAGCCCCTGGTACTTCTCGGCCCAGTAGATGTTGTAGCTGCGATTGTCGTGGTTGCCGGCCCCCGACACCGCGACCTTGAAGAAGTCGGGATAGCGCAGCATGGCATCGGTGGAGGCAAAGCCACCCCCCGAGTGCCCGAAGATCCCAACCTTGTCGGTGTCGATGAAGCCGTACTTCGCGCCGAGCTGCTTGATGGCGGTGATGTGGTCGGGGAGCCCGTTGTCGCCAAAGAAGCCGTAGTAGTTGTCGTGGAAGACCTTCGAGCGGAGCGGCGTGCCCAGGTGGTCGAGCTGGATCACGACGAAGCCGAGTTCGGCCAGCGCGAACGGCTCACCGCCATTCTTGAAGTTCCACGCCCCGACCGACCCCACCTGCGGCCCCGGGTAGATGTGCGAGATGATCGGGTACTTCTTCGTCGAGTCAATGTTGGGCGGGAGGTAGAGCAGGCCGTAGATGTCGGTCACGCCATCGCGCGCCTTCACGCTGAACACCTGCGCCGGCCGCCAGCCGATCGCCTTGAGGCGCGACACGTCGCCCTCTTCCAGCTTGCGCACGATCGCCCCCGTCGCCGCGCTGCGCAGCACGGTCACCGGCGGCGCCTCCACGCGCGAGTACGTGTCGACGAAGTACTTCCCGCTCGGGCTGAACGTGACGACGTGGAAGCCGTCCTCCGGCGTGACGAGCGTGAGCCCCTGCCCGTCGTAGCCGGCACGATACAGTTTGGGATAGTACAGGAAGCCGTCACGCCCGCGCGCGGTGAAGTAGACCTGCTTCGCCACCTCGTCGACGTACGAGATCTGCCCCACCTGCCACGCCCCCGAGGTGACCTGCGACTTGGGCTCCGGCGCCAGCGACATCCCGCCGTTGCCGGCGGTCGAGGTAACGCTCGCGACCCCCGCGCCATCGAAGCGATAGAGGTGCCCCCAGCCGTCGCGTTCGGACCACCAGAAGGCGTCCTTGAGGTCCTTCGTGACGTAGAACGACCCCGGATCCTGCGGGTTGGAGATCTCCACATACGTCTTGCCGGTGTCGCGCGCAATCACGCGCGTGGCGCCGGTGGACGCATCCACCTCGGCGAGGTACGCCGCCTTGGACCCGCGCATCAGCCACGAGACGTGCACCTTCTGCGAGTTCTCGGCCCACGCCGAATCGCGCACCGAGCCGCCGATCGACAGGTTGTTGGGCCGCACCGGGAGCTGCGCCACCACGTTCGCCTTCGACGCCACGTCCACGATGTGCATCCGCGGGTACGGCACCGCCGTGTCACCGGGCAGGGCATACGGCTGCGAGTAGTGCTTGGGACGCTGCGGCGTGTAGGAGATGTAGTGCATGTGCTCCACGTACCGCTCGTCCTGGCGCATGACGGCGATCTTGGCCCCGTCGGGCGACCAGCGCAGCTGCGGACGCTGCGGCATGGGGCGCTGGAGCTGGCTCGGGCGCGGCATGGTGATGCCATAGCTGTTGTACACCACGCCGTCAGTCGTCAGCTGCACCGAGTCCTTGCGGGTGGCGCGGTTGCGCACCCACAGGTTGTGGTTGGAGATGAAGGCCTCGAGCTTCTTGTCCGGCGATGCCACGAAGGGGACTTCGCTCGGCAAGGTGTCGCCTGCCACGCACTTGTAGGTCGAGATGTTGCAGGTGAAGCGCTTGCGCACCGCGTTGAACTCGATCTCGCTCTCGTTGTCGCCGTCGTTGCCGAACCTGAAGGTGGCAAACGGGAGCTTGTTGCCGTCGAACGCCGTGTCCGACGCCGCCGTCATCGCCTGCGCGAGCTTCACGTGGTCGAACAGGAGGCGCCGCGCGTTGCTGACGGGGTCGATGAGGACGAATTCCGCCCCCGTCGCCGTCTTGTTGCGGTACCAGAAGCGGTTCCCATCCTTGAACCACTGCGGTTGCACCTGATCGCCACTCACGAGGCGGTCGGTGTTCCAGTTGAGCAGCTGCTCGGCGCGCGAGTAGGTCACCTGCGCCTGCAGCGGGACCGCGGCGATGAGCACCCCGGCGAGTCCGGGAAGCGCTCCGCGGAAGATGGGCCTGGCGAGAACGTGCCTGGTCATGTCTCGATCTGGAGAAGGAAGGGCGGAGACCTCGCGCGTGGGGATGGCGCGCGGGCGACGCCGCCGTGAGCAGCGGAGCCTTACGGCACCACGCGCAGGAGCGCCTTCTCCTGCGAGTCGTGGTACTTGCAGCGGTACGAAAAGAGTCCCAGTTGCGTGGCGGGCCACAGGTAGGCCTGCGCCTTCTGCAGGTCGCCCGAGTCCCCCCACGGCCCACCCGTCACCGTATGCACCACGGTGTCGACGTTGTACCAGCACACGTTCGCCCCCAGCCTCACCACCGCCTCGCCGTTCTCCGTCCCGTCGGGCTGGAGCTGGAAGAAACCGTCGCCGATGTAGATCTCGACGAGGTTCTGGTTGTAGTTGCCCAACTGGATGCGCACCGGAACATCGGTCGCCTTCCCGCCCTGCACGGTGCAGCGGATCGGATGCGGATACGGTTCGGGTACGAACGCCACCCCCGGCGCGTTGAATCGAAGCTGGTAGTCGCCCGGAGTGAGTTGCGTGATCAAGAACTTGCCGTTGGCGTCCGGCGAGACGCGCGTCCCGGTCTGCCGCCCGTGGTCGTTCATCAGGATGAGCGTCCCGATATTGGGCTGCACCACGCCGGCCTGGTTGGTCACTGTGCCGGTGATGCTTCCGGTCGGGGTGTCCGGCGGGTCCACGATGCTTCCGCCCCCCCCGCCCCCCCCGCACGCGCCCACGCCGGCGCTCGCGAGAACGAGCCCCGCCCCCGTCGTGCCCAACGTCGAGAGAAAATCACGGCGTGAAAGTGCCGCGTGCATCAAGGAAACAGGCGTCATGACAGCGATGGTCGCGCGAGTGGTCCCGACGACTGCGGGGGCGAACCGGGAACCGGTCCGCCCCCGCGAATCGTGCCCGAGGTGCTGCGTTACTGCGTGACCGAGGGGCAGGTCCCCTCGCCATCCTTCATGCTCGTGTTGTTGAGGATCTCGGTGCGCGAGAGCGGCAGCTTGGTCGCGCGCGCTGCGCCGAGGTAGTCCTTCACCACCCCGAAGCGATACAGGTCCTGCATGCGGTGCCCTTCGACCCACAACTCCGCCTGGCGCTCGTTGAGCAGCGCGTCACGAGCCGCCGTGGCGGTCGTCGGCGTCGTGATGGGCGGGAGACCAACCCCCGTGCGCGTGCGCAGCGAGTTGAGGATGCTGGCTTCGGTCGCGTAGTCGTTGTTCCGGTACGCCACCTCGGCTTCGATCAGCGTTGCCTCGACCTTCGAGAGCATGCGGATCGGCGCGCCGCGGTCGGAGTGCTTCGTGATGCCGAAGTACGCGAAGCGGTTGTTGACGCCCAGCTGACCGGCGCGCCGCGTCACCGCCATGCGCTTGTCATCCTTGGTGGGATCGAACCAGTCGCGCAGGTACGCCTCGCCCGTCGTCGTGGAGTCGATGACGTGCACGCGCGAGTGGTACATGCGGCGCAGCCCCCCGGACCGGTTGCGGTTCTGGTGGAACTGGTTCCCGGTCCACGACTGCGTGCTGGCCGCCCCTTCGGCGTAGATCGCGTTGTAGACGAACCCGGCGGCGACGTTCTGCGCATCGGTCTTGGCCGCCGCGTAGTTCCCCGCCATCAGGTTGGCGCGTGCACGCCCGGCATACGCCACGTTGGTCCACTTGGCCTGCGCCGTGGCATCGCCCTGGATGGCCTGCGCCGCCTGCAGCCCGGCCGTGAACTTCGTGATCGCCTGCTTCCACACCTCGGTATCCGGCGAGCGCGCCGCGTTCGCGGTCAGCGGCGACTCGCAATACGCACCGGCCATCAGCATGTCGGCCATGGCATCGGTGAGGAGCGCCTGGGCGCGCAGCGGCGAGGTTTGCGCCGCCGCACCAAGGACCGTCCCCACGCGCGTCGCCGCGCTCTGCGCCGCGAAACGCGCCCGCAGGAGCTGGTTCTGCGCGTCGGAGAACGACCCATTGGTGGCCCAGTCGTGCCGGATACGTCCTTCGGAAATGTCTTCCCAGTCGATCCACGTCGACGTCGACTCCACGTCGTCGCTCAATAGCTCGGTCATGACGATCATGTCGTCGTACGCGAGCATGAGGACGCCTTCGGCGCCGTCGGTAACGGTCTTGATGATGATGCTGTTGTTCAGGGCGTCGTCGCCGAACGCCTGCGGGTTCGGGACGTCGAGGGCGCCACTGCAGGCCACCCCGGACAGCAGCAGCGCCGCCGTCCCCGCGACCGACGCGAGGCGAACGGTGCCAGCCTGCCTTCTATGCGTAGTCATGTGAATGTGCTCGCAAGTATGGGTGGGTGTCGGCTAGAAGCGAGTCCGCAGCTGCAACCGGAACACGCGCGGCGCCGGCTGCATGAGGAAGCCGCTGTTGAACGTGAACGAGCTGGCGCCCGCCCAGTTCATGTTCGGGTCGACGCAGTTGCAATCGTCCCACCACCACACGTTCTGCCCCGACAGCGTGAACGACGTCTGCCCCATGCCGAAGCGCCCGGAGAGCGAGGTCGGCACGTTCCACGCCAGCGACAGCTCGCGCAGGCGCACGTTGTCACGCTTGTCGACGTAGTTCAGGATCGACGCCCACTGCGCGATGGAGTCCGCCTTGAACGTGCGGTTGCCGCTCGCGTCGAGCGCGCCCAGGTATTCGTCCGACCCGCCCTGGCGAATGCGGTACGCACGGTCGCCGTTGCCGAACCAGGCGCCACGCTCCACCGACAGCAGCCCGTACAGCGTGAACTGGCGCCAGCGCAGGCTGTTGGTCCACGAGAAGTTGCTCGTCGGGAGCCCCGGGCCGAAGTACACCACGGTGTCCGAACGCGTCGTCGTCGGGCAGCCGTAGGAGAGCTTGGTGCAATCGCCTAACGTCGGGTCGGTCCCCGTCGTCTTGACCGAGAAGCCCGTCGGCTTGCGATCCCACACGCCGCCAATCGGGTAGCCCAGGCGGAAGTTGTTGTTCCCCAGGTTCACGCCACCCAGGTCGGTGATCTCGTTCTTGACGCCGTCGGCGCGGACGCCGGTGGTCCAGTCGAACTTCGCGGTCTGCACGACCACGTAGTTCACCGACGCTTCCCACCCCTTGTTCTGGATCTCGCCGATGTTCACGCTCTTGGCCGTGGTGAAGCCACCCGAGGGCGGGTTGAGCTTCGGCACGATGGCGTCGTTCGTCGTCTGGCTGTAGCGCGACGCCTCGATGCCGAGACGATCGTTGAGCAACCCGACCTCGAAGCCGAACTCGGTCTCGGTCGACTTCTCCGGGCGCAGGTCTGCATTCCCCGGGTTGAGCGGGACGATGCCCGAGCTCGACGTGAAGACCGGCGTGGACGCATACGACGTGAACGAGTCGAACGGCCCCGGCATCTTGCCGGCCTGGCCATACGCCGCGCGCACGCGCGCCGCGGTAATCCACTTGGGCAGGTAGCCGCCCTTGGACATGTCATACGAGACGTCGAACTTGGGGTACTTCTTGTAGCCGTAGTTCTTGCCGAACGCGCTGTTGCCGTCGATGCGGATGCCGACGGTCATGAACAACTGGTCCTTGATCGAGAAGCGATCC
Source organism: Gemmatimonadaceae bacterium (assembly GCA_020852815.1). Taxonomy (NCBI): domain Bacteria; kingdom Pseudomonadati; phylum Gemmatimonadota; class Gemmatimonadia; order Gemmatimonadales; family Gemmatimonadaceae; species Gemmatimonadaceae bacterium. Next base: position 100,463 of record JADZAN010000023.1, read on the forward strand.
TGCGCCAGGAAGCCCAGGTTGACGGTCTTGGTGTAGTTCTCCGCCGCCTGCGTCGTGGCGGCCGACGAGATGGAGCTCACCCCGGGGCCCGGGAACGAGTTGCCAACCGACTGCAGCAGGCTCTCGATGTCCCAGAAGCCCTGGCCGCCGGCCGACAGGTTCGACTCGATCCCCCACGGCAGCTTCTGCTGCCACTGGGCGAGGTAGTCCACCGTGTACGTCTTGTAGTTGCGGATTCCCAGGTTGGCCTGGCCGTTGGTCACTCCCGCCGGGCCAAAGGCGCCGGCATACGGGAAGAAGCGGCTCTTGTGATCGTTCACCGCGTCGATGCCGACGATGAAGCGATGCGTCAGGTTGGGGCGGATGGAGTTGCTGAGCGTGAGCCCGCCAGTCCAGCGATCAACGTCGGACTGCGTCTTCATCGTCTTGATGTCCTTCACCGGTACCCATGCTTCGCCATACTGGCGCGTGGCCGATGCCGTGCGCGGGTTGCCGTTGATGGCGTTGCCTAACAAGGCGGTCCAGTTGTTCCCCGCCTGAATCTCGTTGATGCGGTCGCGGGCGTACGTCGAGCGCGTCTCGACGGTCCACTTGTCGCTCGGCACGAAGGTCAGGTTGAGGCGGAGCGACCCCTTGAGCTGGTCGTTCGGCTGGATCGACCCCACTTCCTTCGAGATCTGCGTCGAGGTGTAGTACGTCGAACGCTGCGTCCCGCCCTGCGCGCTGAGGTCGATGCCGTTGTACGGCCCCTTCTCGATCATCGTCTCGTTCGCGTCCAGCGCCTGCGTCCCATCCGGTCCCTTGAAGCGCGGGAACGTCGTCGTCGGCAGGTTGTGGCGCAGCTCCTGGTAGCCAGTGCCCAGCCCCAGATTCCACTGCGTCCGCTGCTCGGTGCCGCGCCCACGCTTGGTGAAGATCTGGATGACGCCGTTGGTCGCTTCGGAGCCGTAGAGCGTGGCGGCCGCCGCGCCCTTGAGCACTTCGACGCGATCGATGTCGTTGGGATTGATGTCTCCCAGACGATCGGTCGAGGCGCCCCCGCCAAACGAGCAGCAGGCGCCGCCGCCAAACCACTCCGTCGCACGCCCGTCCACGCGCACGCCGTCCACGTACACGACGGGGCGCTGGCTGAGCGAGAACGACGCCGTGCCGCGAATGCGGATGTCCTGTCCGCTCCCCACGCCGCCGCCAACCGTCGTGGCGCGGAGCCCGGACACCTTGGACGAGAGCATGCGTCCCACGTCGGGAATCGCGATCTGCTCGGCGAGCTTCGAGACGTCGACCTCACCAATCGACGCCCCCACCTGGCGCTTCTCCACCGCACCGCCCGTCCCCGTCACGACGACCTGCTGCAGTTCGACGGCCGACGCCGACAGCACGAAGTTCACGCGCGCCGTGTCGTTCTCGGCGATTGCAGCCGCCTGCGCCTCGGGGCGATAGCCGATGCGCGTCACGCGCACCGTGCGCTGCCCCACGGGGACGCCGCGGAACGAGTAGCGTCCCGACGCATCGGTGTTGGCGCCAAGCGTCGCTTCACCAACTACCTGCACGCGCGCCCCCGAAATGGGGAGCCCCGTGGAGCGATCGGTGACGGTCCCCGCCACGGCGCCGGTTCCTTGGGCAGCGGCGAGGGCAGGGGTGAGTACTGCTGCGATGGCAACAAGCCATGTGCGGGCGCGCAGCACGCCAGGAGAACGAGAACTGTGCATGGAGGCCTCCGGTGCGGAAAAGGTGCGAACAGTTCAACTCTGCCACGACGTATGGGCGCGTGCGATTGGCGAGGCGGGGGCGGGCCAGCCGGGTTCGGCACACGCACGTGCATGGAAGATTGGATACAATCGTCGACCGACGTGCGCCGGTCAATCGGTACCTGACCGTTTTTCTCCCGATCGGGACGGAAGGCACGCCGGCGATGACGAGCGGTTCGCCGTCGCGACGATTGCGCACAGTACGTTTCATTGCGCGCGAACGATGAACATTGTTCGCCGACGTTCACTCGCACGATCCATCGATCGTATCTTCTGACGGTGTAAACGAAACCACCGCCGCGGCACACCGCCCGGGCTGCACCGCGTCGCCTCGCACCACTTCGCCACACCACTTCGTCACACCGCTTCGCCACGCGGATTCGCAGCACGCATTCTCCTAGCGGCTGCGCTTTACATTCCTCGCCAATGCCACAATTGCTGGATCGACTCGATCGCCAGTTCCTTGGCAACCCGCTCGACGCCTGGCTCACCGCGGCGACGATCGCGCTCGCGGCCTGGCTCTTCCTCTACCTCCTCAAGGTTGTGGTGGGGCGCCGGCTCGCCGCCCTCGCCGCTCGCACGGCGACCGAACTCGACGACGTCGCCTCCGACCTCCTGGGGCGCACGCGCGCCTACTTCGTCCTGGCGCTGGCCGTGCGCGCAGGCGCCCCCGCGCTCTCGCTCCCCGCCGCCGCCCGCGAGGCGCTGAGTGACCTTACCGCCATCGCCGTCCTCCTGCAGTTGGGCGTTTGGGGAAACGGCATCATCGCCTTCTGGCTGCGCAAGTGGTCGCGCTCCCGCTCGGGTGACGAGCAGTCCACCTCGGCCACACTCAAGGCCATCGGCGTCCTGGCCCGCGGCCTCCTGTGGTCGGTCGTCGCGCTCCTCGCGCTCAAGAACGTCTGGGACTTCGACATCACCGCGCTCATTACCGGGCTCGGCGTGGGAGGCATCGCCGTCGCGCTCGCGGTGCAGAACATCCTCGGCGACGTCTTCGCCGCGCTCTCCATTGTCCTCGACAAGCCCTTCGATGTAGGCGACACGATCGCCGTCGACACCGCGGTGGGGACCGTCGAGAACATCGGCCTCAAGACGACGCGGGTCCGCTCGGTCAACGGCGAGCAGATCATCTTCTCCAATGCCGACCTGCTCAAGGCGCGCGTGCGCAACCTCAAGCGCATGGAGCAGCGCCGCATCGTGTTCAACATCGGGATCACCTACGACACGCCCCCTGACCTCGTGGAGCGTGTCCCGTCGATGATCGAGGCGATTATCGAGGCGGCACCGTCAGCGCGCTTCGACCGCGCGCACTTTGCCCGCTTCATGGACTCGTCGCTCGAGTTCGAGGTGGTCTACTTCATGACCACGAGCGACTACCTCGCCTACATGAACACGCAGCAGGTGGTGAACCTCGCACTGCTGCGCGAGTTCGAGGCGGCGGGGATCCAGTTCGCCTTCCCCACACGGACGGTCATCCACGTGTCGGCCGACGGTTCGGCGGTCCCCGGGCTTTCGCAGGCCGGCGGCGAGGCCGCGGCCGGGTGACAGCCTAACGGCCGAGTGACGGCCCAACGGCCGAGCGACAGCCTAAAGGCCGAGTGACAGCCTAAAGGCCGAGTGATTGCCTAACGGCCGGCTGCGCAGCGATCCCAGGCGGCGCGGCGCTCGGCGCGCTCCGAGAGCTCGATGCCGGCGCGCCCGTCGTCCGGGCGCGCCGCGCGCCACAGGATGGCGTCGCGCACCTCACGCATCACCGAGTCGCGAATGGCCGGTTGCCACGGCCCGCCCCCTAACGCACGGACGCGCGCCGACGCCGCCGGGTGCGCGCTCGCGTATTCGCCCCACCGCTGCACCAACCCGCGCGAGCGCGCCTCCGCGGCAATCGCCATCGCCGACGGCACCGTCCCCTCCTCGCGCACGTCGCGCGAGAAGGGCTCGAGGAGACAGCGCCACCCCGCCGCCACATCGGTCGACGCGCGTAGCGCGGTGAGCGTGCCGCTGAACGCGTCGCCACCCCCCGCCGTCCCGTAACGCAGGTCCACGCGGCTCAGCGGCGCCACCAGTGTCCGCCGCACGATGTCGCTCACCCGAGCCTCACGAGCGCTGCCATACGTCTCGTCGTACCAGGAGAAGATCCGCGGCGCCACGAGCGTCATCTCGCGCAGGGCGTCGAGCGTCACGTCGCCATCCACCGTCCCGCCACGCGGCGGCGCCGCCGAGGCGTACCCCGTGATCACGCCGTCCTGCACCGACGACAGGTATCCGTTCACGCGCCCGAGGTGCGCGAGCGAGGCCGCGACGAACCAATCCACACCGCGCGCAAACGCCTCGGTGGGGCGATCGGCCTGCACCGAAGACGAGAGCATCTCGCGCCGAGGACGGGCTGCACTCGCCAACTTCCTGGCGGTGAGCGAGAAGCGATCGGCGTACTGCCGCACCGATCGATCGGTGCGATACCCGCCGCGAACGCCGTATGCGCGGCGCGCAGCCTGCCAGTCCAGGTCGTGCGCCAGCTCGTGCGCCATTGCACCGGCGCTGGTGGCAAGCGGGAAGTACGCGGTGCGCGTCCCCGGATCGTGCAGCGCCAGCGCCCGGTCGGCCAGCGGCGAGTCGCCAAAGCGCACGTTGAGGCCGCGCAGGTCGAGCGCTGGAAAGACCGTCGTGAGGTCCGACACCACGTCGTCCAGCATGCGCGTGTAGTACGGGCGCCACGACGCCGGGACGTCGCGATCGAACTCCAGCGACGCCAGCCCCAGTCGGTTGCGCACCGCGAGCGCGTCCGGCCCTGCGTCACCGGGGAACCATGGGCGCTCCTGCGCATAGGCGCGCATCGCGACCGACGCGCTCAACACCGCCAGGGCCGCCTCACTCGACGGGCCGGCAACGGCGCGAAGGCGCGCCAGCTCGGCGGCCATCGATTCCTCGTTGCGCGTGCGCGCCACGAACTGCGCGCGCGCGCGCTGCGACTCCGCCGTCCCCAACGCCCCCGATACAAACGATCCGTAGCCCCCCATGGTGACCGTGACCGGCGCCTGCGGCGGTGCGTGGCGCCGCGCCACGACCTCGGCAGCCGCCGCCCCAGCCGCCCCACCAAGCGACCGCGACGTTGCCGAGGCGAGCGGCATCGCCTCCAGCGAGGAAAGCTGCGCGACCAGGCGCGGGAGCAGGCGCACGGCTGCCTCCTCGTCGGCGGGCGACGGCGGGTCGGCCAGCGGCTTCTCCACGGCAAAGCGGCGTTGCGCACGCCACGTCGACACGAGTTCGACCGGATCGATCTCCACGCGGCGCGCCTCGCGCAGCAGCGCCGCGACGTCGCGCATTGCCAGGGCACGGTCGCGCGCCTGCGCAATCGCGCCCAGCGCGACCGCGGACGCACGATGCGACACCACCCCCGACGCCGTGCCAACCGTGTACGCCAGGCGCAACGCCAACTCTGCGGCGCGAGGCGACGCCGCCGCCTCGGTCACCGACTCCATGAACTGCCGGTGCGCCCGACCAGTGTTGGGCGAAGGACGCGGCGCCACGAGATCGAGCGCTTCCTGCGGCGTGACGTACGCCGAGCCAACGCTGGTGCGCGCAAGGATCGCCTCGGCCAGTCGGTCGCGCCCCTCGACGGAGAGGAAGGGATCGCGGGAAGCATACTCCACCAGCCGGAACGGGCTCCCGATCCCCAGGCGAAGGCGCTCCAGGTACAGCGCCGCGGTTACATCCCCCGTCTTCATCTCCGCCGGCGACTGCACGGCGAGAAGGCGCTCCACCGAGTCGGCCCAGCGCGCACCAAGGGTGAACTCGCGCGCCACGCGGGGGCGATGATGGCGCGCCTGGAAACGCGCGTAGCCCCAGCCCCCCGCGCCAAGCGCGAGCGCTGCGACTCCAGCCAGCAGGGCCGGACGCACGCGAATCCGAACGCCGATCGCCATCATCTCCTCATAGGTGCCACCAACTTACGCAGGGGACCACCGCCACTGTTCGCGCAGCACGTCCCCCTCTCTTGGACCGCCGCCACGCGCACCGCGTCACGTCCTGCCCGCGCGCCACCTTGCGGCTACCTTACCCGGCATGCCCGCCCGCGGTCCGCTCGCCTCCGTGCTGCGCCCCAAACGCCTCGCCGCAACGCTGCTCGCCGGCGTCGTGCTGCTCGCGGCTCCCTGGCGCGCCGGCGCCCAGGGCGACACGCTCCAACCGCCGGCACGCACCAATGTCGGGCTCGACGCCATTGGCGCCGTGTCCGCGAGCGCCGGGTGGGCGAGCGTGGAGAACGGCTTCCACGCCTGGCAGGTAGCGACTCGCGTCGACTTCGGTCACCTCCGCAGCCGCCGCGTGCGCCTTCTGGCCGACGTGCAGTACCTCCTCTCGCTCCCGCACAGCGAGTACGTGCTCGCCGAGGGGAAGAGCTACCGCGATGTCTTTCGCGATCTGTCGGCGCACCTCTCGCTCGCCGTACACCCCGTCTCGCCCACGGCGCGGGTCTCCCCGTACATCGCCGCCGGCCTCGGGGTCCACGTGCTCTCCAGTAGTTTCGGCTCGGTCACGATCGACACGAGATACAACACCAACAACTTCGGGTTGCGGGAGGCGGTCGGCGTGCGCGTGGGCGTGGGGGGGAGCGGCCGTCGCGCCCTCACGCTCGAGGTCGAATCGATCCAGACGCGCGATGTTCGACGGGTGGGGCTCTCGCTTGGCGTGACCGGGCTCTTCAACGACCTGGTGCGCCGGTAGCCCGCCCGCGACGTGCAACCCGTCGCGAGCGGGCGCGGCGTCAGGCGAGCTTCGCGTCGAGCGTGATGTTGACGTTCCCCTTGATGGCCTTGGAGATCGGACAGCTGTCCTTGGTGGCGGCGGCGAGGGCCTGGAACGTGTCGTTGTCGATCCCGGCCGCAGCCACGCGCACGGTGAGCGCCATCGTGGTGACGGCGAAGGCATCGCCGACCTTCTCGACGGTACAGGCGGCGTTGGTCTCGATCTTCTGCGCCGGCGTTCCGTTGGCCTCGAGCTTTCCGCTCAGTGCCATGCTGAAGCACGCGGCCTCGGCGGCGGCGAGCAACTCCTCGGGGTTGGACCCTTGCTCGTCGCCGAAACGCTTCACGAAGTCGAACTTCCCACCGATGGTCCCCGATTCGCCGGCGAAGGTCCCCTTGCCACCGCGAAGGCCGCCTTCCCAGGTCGCCGATGCATGACGAGTTGGCATGGTTTCGATTGGTCAGAGTTTGATGCGAAGGAAGATGTCGTGTACCCGCATGGTACACCGGCACAGTCCCCGTGCCCGGTAGAATCTGCGGTTGCACACGCTGGTTCCAGTCCTTGCGCCAACGGTTAGGCTTCCCTTCATGACGTCACCATCGCCGGCCGTGCCGCCGCGGCTCGAACAGGTCCTGCGCCGCTTCGCGTCGCTCGGGCGTGAGGAGAAGATGGCGGCGTTGGTCTCGTACGCGCGCAAGCTGGAGCCGCTCCCGGAACGCTTCGCCGCGCTCCCCGACGACGGATATACCGTGCCCGAGTGCCAGACGCCGCTTCGCCTCTTCTCCGAGGTGGACGATGGCAGGCTTCATTTCTTCGCCGACATCAACGCCCGCCAGTCGCCGACGGTCGCCGCCTTCCTGGCCATCGTCCTTGGCGCCGTGAACGGCGAGCCTCCGGCCACGACGCTGGCCATCCCGCCCGACTTCGTGCGCACGGTGATGGCGAGCATCGGGCTGGGGACGCGCGAGGTGGGGCTGGAGGCGATCATCGCCCGCCTCAAGCGCCACGCGCGCGACGCTCGCGACGCGGGCACCACTGCCTAACGCGCACGTCCCGCTCCACCACCACTCCTCACGCCAACCCCTCGACCGACCATGGCACAGTCCTATGCCAACCACACGCGGTGGCTGGTCCCCTATCACTTCGTGGTGGCGCCGCTCCTCATCATCAACCTCGGGCTCACCGTGCGCACAGCGATTCGCGAGCCGAGTGCCGCCGCCTGGTGGGGCGTGGTCGTCGCCGTCGCCATCCTGCTCGGGATTTCACTCGCGCGAGTGCAGGCGCTCACCGTGCAGGACCGGATGATTCGCCTCGAGGAGACGTTGCGGCTGCAACGCCTTCTTCCGCCCGGGGAACACGGCGACATCGGGAAGCTGTCGCGGCGCCAGTTCGTCGCGCTGCGCTTCGCGTCCGACGCCGAGCTCCCCGCCCTGTTCCGCCGCGTGCGCGCGGGCGAGCTTGTCGACGCCAAGGCCATCAAGCAGGCCGTCACCGCATGGCGCCCCGACGAACTGCGCGCCTGAGTTCGTGCGCCCCACGCATCGCCGCCCACCCCACGTCCACACATCACCGCACGGGACATGAATCCGCAGTTCTGGCGCCGCTGGCATCGCTGGATCGCCTTCCCCGCCTCGCTCTTCCTCCTCTGGGCGTCACTCACCGGCGTGGTCGTGGCCGGAACCGAGTTCTTTGGCGAGGACGAGGCGCTGCGCGAGCGCACGCGTGACCTCGTGAGCCCGGTGACCACCGACTCGCCGCCTAACGCGTGGAGCGACGCCGTGCAGAAGGCGCTCACGACCGTCGCCGCGCAGGGTGGCCACGCCCCCATCGACAAGATCGAGCTGCAGTTCAAGGGCGACGCCCCCACCGTCACCGTCTTCACCGGGAAGCCAGGGGGCGGCGAGGACCGGAAGTTCGTCGTCAACGCGACGAGCGGCGCCTTGGTGTCGGCCGAGGCGTACGCCGACAAGCCGTTCGTCTATCGCCTGCACTCCGGCGAGGCATTCGGCGACGGCGGGCTGGTCTTCGCGATGGGGTGGGGGCTGGCGCTGGCGGCGCTCACGGTGAGCGGCTTCCTCGTCTTCTGGCGCATGCGCCGCCGCGACGCCACGGGGATCAGGAAGTACTTCTTCTAGTCGCGCCCACCGCGGCCGCGCCGCCTCCGGCCGCGCCGCCTCCGGCCGCGCCACGACCCGCGACGCTCGCCCCGCCCCCGCCGGCGGCGAGCGTCGAGCGCTTGCGGCGCGTGAGGTAGGGGAGCAGCCACAGGTAGAGCCCCGTCAGCCACAACGCGAAGACGACAACGCCCGACGGGAAGAAGATCCACACCTTGGCCTGCTCGTGGAACCACGACCCGTCGTGCAGCGACTCGAGCAGGTCGGAGCGCCGGTAGGCGCTGTGCAGCACGGCGCCGCTCTCCGAGTCGACCTGGATCTCCCAGCGCGAGTTGCTGGTGATCTTCATGATCCCCTTCCCGGGGCGCACGTCGACGCGGTCAATGTCGCCCCACCCCGTGATCCCGGCCTGCGGCACGGCTCGCGCAATTTCCAGGATGCGCGGGAACTCCACGCTCGGCACCGCCCCACTCCCCCTGTGCTCCGTCGGCTGCACCCAGCCCCATTGCTTCTTCAGCTGCAACAGGAGCCCGGAGGCGATGACGACGAGGAACGGGATCGCGACCGCCACGGCGCCCCAGCGGTGCAGCTTGCGCGACAGGACGCGAACGTTGGGAATCGAGGCGAACAGGGGCATGGGACACTCGGTGGGGGAGTGTGAGCGGGCGGTCGCCCCGTGTGGAGCGACCGCCCGACGACACCGGAAGCCTACTCATGAATGGGCGCCGGCGCACCCTGAGCAGCGCTAGCGCGTGCGCACCAGCGCGAACGACACCACGACGTTGCGTCGCAACCCCGGCTCGAAGGCCACCGGGACGTTGTTCACCACGTCGGGGTTGAGGAACGCCGAGGCAAGGTACGAACGGTCGCCCAGGTTGTTGATGGCCAGGAAGCCGCGCACCCCCACACCGCCACCGAGCGAGACGGGGCGGTCGAGCGAGAAGGTCGCATTGAGGATCGCATACCCCGGAACGGTGACCACGTTGGCGTCATCCGCATAGTACTTCCCGAAGCCCTGCGCCCCGACGCGCACCGCGAACCCCTGCCACGCCGCGGGCGACAGCCCCAGCGTCACCGAGCCGAACACGTCGGGGATGCCGACGATCTTGTTCCCCGAGTAGTCGGCAATGTGCCCGGCCAGCGCCTTGTTGTAGTGGACCGAGTCCACCTCGTACTTCTGGTACGTGTTGTTGGCGAAGGTGAGCCCGGTCTCGAGCAGGAAGCCGCCAGCTGCACGCGCACTCACGCCCAGTTCCAGTCCGCGCCGCCGCGCCTCGCCCGCCGTGAAGTAGAAGCGGCCACCGCGGTACGGGACAATCTCGTTCGTCACGTTCGTCTGGTACGCGGCAATGTCGTACGACAACTCGCGGAAGAAGCCGGTCCCCTGCGCCACGATCTGCTTGGTCCCCACCTCGAACGTGGTCGAGCGAATGGGGTCGAGCAGCGGATTGATTCCCGAGATGGTGTCCTGCCCGAAGGTCGAGGCGGGGTCGGTTTCGTTCCCGGCCGGCGCCTCGACGCCGCCGCCCACGTTCGCATAGAACGTGTGCATGGCCGAGCGACGCCAGGTGAGCCCGAGCTTCGGCGTCACGCGGGCAAAGCTGCGCTCATCGTCGAGCTTGGGGGTGATGAACGAGCGCGCGATGTAGTGGATCTTGTCGTACCGCGCGCCGATGGAGGCGGTCCACTGCTCACCCAGGTCGAGTTCCTCGGTGACGTAGGCGCCAAAGTTGGCCGCGCCCTCACGCTTGTTGTCGCGCAGGTCGGTGGCTCGCGTCCCCTGCGCGGTGAGGCCGTAGAAGAGGATCGCGCCGTCCTGGTACGCCACGTCGCTCCCCGCCACGAAGCGCTGCTTCACCGTTGGCGAGAGCGTCGCACGATTCTGGAAGGAGACGTTGGCCCCGGTGTGGTAGCGCGTGAAGTCGCGGAAGGTCCCGCGCTCCGAACGCTGCAGGTACTTGGGGTTCACGTAGACCATCCCACCCAGGTCGTTGTTCTCTCCCAGACGATGCGTCACCGCTGCCCCCAGTCGCCCTAAACGATTGTAGCGGCGCTCGCGGCGCGCCAGGTAGGTCGCGTTGGCCGCGTCCGGTGTCGCCTCGGCCAGTGCCCGCGTCAGCGGGCCGGGGATGTTGAACGCGTTGTTGGTCGCCACCGCGAAGACGCTCACGTCGGTCGCGCCGCCCGGTGTGGACGTGAAGCCCAGATTGAGAAGCGAACGACGGCTCCCGCTATTCGCCCGGTAGCCATCGAAGTTCGTGTTGGCAAACGATCCGAAGATGCGCCCGTCGCCGACACGCGTCCCCGTGCGCAGAATGGTCCGGTTGTAGCCGTACGACCCCAGCGCCCCCTCCACCTCCATGGCCTGCTGCTCGAAGGTTGGGGCCGTCGAGACCGCGACCACTCCGCCAGCTGCATTCCCCCACAGCGACGAGGCGTTGGAGCGCACCACCTCGATGCGTTCGGCGATGCCGAGGTCGATATCGTCGAACGAGGTGCGCCCATCGGGCTCCGTCTCGGGAAAACCGTCGAGCAGGACGCGGATGCCGCGCGAGGTGCCCGCGTTGGAACGATCGCCCGCCCCGCGCGCGCCAAAACCGCGGATCACGATGCGCACGTCGGAGTTGCCGTAGCGCGATTGCGCGAGCACCCCGGGCACGGCAGACAGCGCCTCATCCAGCCCGTAGCCGCGCACCTGGCGCAGCTTCTCCTGGCCCACAACCGTGATCGCGAGCGGGACCTGGAGCGTCGACGTCCCTCGGCCGCGCGCCGTGATCGTCATCGGCGCAAGTCGCGTGAGGGCGCTATCGGAAGCGGTGGAGTCGCGCCTGGCCGGCCTGGCCTGCTGCGCGGCAACGGGCATGGCGAGTAGACTTGCGACGAGCAACGTTGCCGGAACTGACGGGCGAGGGAGCATGGCGTGCGCGGTGAGCGTTCGAGAAGGTGTCACGGAAGACGTGGCGACCGGAGCGCACAGTGTACCACTCCGGTCATGAAAAATTAAGGAAGAAGATGCACCTCGCTAACGCGCACGCACGCCAGAGCGCTGCACGGTCCATTCGCCCCTCGACCAGCACCTGCTCCGTCAAAATCCGCCAGTTCGAAGTCGGCCAAAACCCTCCGTATCCCTTTCACCGCTTCGCATGCCCCCCTTCACGATCCGGGTCCGCGAGAACGCCTCGCTGTTCATAGCCCCTGAAGACGCGGCCCAGCTCAAGCTGCTCGACCACACCGGAAACGAGATTCCGATTCCCCCTGGCAAGGGGGTCTCCCTGTGTCGCTGCGGCGCCTCCAGGCGAAAGCCATTCTGCGACGCCTCGCACAAGCAGATCGCGTGGGACGGGACGCTGAACCCGACCGGTCCCGTCGCCACCGCGCCGCCCGCGCCGTCGGCCTCCACGCCCGCGCCGTCTTCGCCCGTCACGCCCGCGGCGCCCACGCCTCCAACCGCGACGGACCCGCCATCCGCCTCATGAGCGACGCAACGCTCGCCGCCCTCGCCGCTGACGCTCCCCGCTCGGAACGCGAGCTGGAGGAGCGCCTCAGCCGCCCGTCGGCCGAGGTCCTGGCGGCGCTCAGCGAATGCCCCGGGGACGTGGCGGTGGTGGGAGCGGGGGGGAAGATGGGGCCCTCGCTCTCGGCGATGCTGCGTCGCGCGGCCGACGCGGAGGGGCGCGGGCGACGCATCCACGCGATTTCGCGATGGGGGGGCGAGGCGGGTGCGCGCGACGCCGAGCGACTGTCGGTGATGGGGGTGAACGTGGTGCGCGCCGATCTTCTCGACGCGGAGGCTCACGCCGCGCTCCCCGACGCGCCCAACGTCATCTACATGGCAGGTCAGAAGTTCGGGACGCAGGAGGCCCCGTCCCTGACGTGGATGACCAACACGGTGCTCCCCGCCTACGCCGCGCGACGCTATCGCGAGTCGCGCATCGTTGCGTTCTCCACCGGCAACGTCTACGCGCTCACGCCCGTCACCGGGCGCGGCTCGCGAGAAGGGGACGCGCTGGCGCCGGTGGGGGAATACGCGGCGTCGTGCGTGGGGCGTGAACGCGTCTTCGAGGACGCGGCGGCGCGCTGGGGGACTCGCGTCGCCATCGTTCGCCTCAACTACGCGGTCGACCTGCGCTACGGCGTCCTGGTCGACCTGGCGCGGCGCATCCAGGACGGGACGCCGGTCGACGTGTCGATGGGCTTCGTCAACTGCATCTGGCAGGGGGACGCGAATGCGATGGCGATCCGCGCGCTCCCCCACGCCAGCGCGCCGCCGCTCGCGATCAACGTCACGGGAAGTGCCCGCCTCGCGGTGCGCGACGTCGCGCTGCGTCTGGGCGAACTGTTGGGGCGCGTCCCGCGCTTCGTCGGCTCGGAGGGGGCGGACGCCCTCCTGAGCGACACGTCGCGCGCCCGCGCCCTGTTCGGCCCGGCAACGACCGATGAATCGACGCTCGTTGGCTGGGTGGCCGGTTGGCTGCAAACCGGCGGGCGCACGTTGGGCAAGCCGACCAGGTTCGAACGGCGCGACGGCGCGTTCTGACGATGCAGCCACCGATTGCCACACCGTTCCCCGGCGCATGACCTCGCTCCGCGCGCACCTCCTGGCCGGCCAGGTGATTCCGGCGCACCCGCTGGCGCTCACGGCCCAGCGCCGGCTGGACCACCGGCGGCAGCGCGCGCTCACGCGCTACTACGTGGACGCCGGCGCCGGGGGAATGGCGGTGGGCGTGCACACCACGCAGTTCGCCATCCGGCAGCATGGCATGCTGCACGACGTCCTGTCGTTAGGCGCGGAGAGCGCGCACGAGTGGTTGGCCCGCTCGCCCCGGGGGTTCACCCTCATTGCCGGCGCGGTGGGGGGGCGCGACCAGGCCGTGCGCGAGGCCACGCTGGCGCGCGACCTGGGCTATGACGCCGTGCTCCTCTCGCTGGCCGGCCATGACGGGGCAACGCACGAGCAGCTCCTGGCACACTGCCGCGCCGTGGGCGAGGTCCTCCCCCTCATCGGGTTCTACCTGCAGCCCGCGGTTGGGGGGCGACGCCTCGACTACCGCTTCTGGCGCGACTTTGCCGAACTGCCGGACGTCGTCGCCATCAAGATCGCGCCATTCAACCGGTACCAGACACTGGACGTGGTGCGCGCCGTGGTCGACGCCGGGCGCGACGACGTGGCGCTGTACACGGGGAACGACGACAACATCGTTGCTGACCTCCTCACGCCCTTCACCCTCGCGCGTGGCGAGCAGCGCGTCACGCGCCACATCGTGGGCGGGTTGCTGGGGCAGTGGGCGGTCTGGACGCACCGCGCCGTGGCGATGCTGGCCGAGCTCGCGAGACTACGCACGCGCAGCGCCACGAGCGTGGACCCGTCCGCTGGCGGCAACGCCGATGCCTATCGCCGCTGGCTGGCGCACGGTGTCGCGCTTACCGACGCCAACGGCGCACTCTTCGACGTGACGCACCAGTTTGCCGGCTGCATTCCCGGCATCCATGAAGTGCTGCGACGCCAGCGCCTGCTGGACGGCACCTGGTGCCTGGACCCGGCAGAGGCGCTCTCCCCCGGGCAATCGGCGGAGCTCGACCGCGTCGCCACCGCGTACCCCGAGCTACACGACGACGACTTCGTCGCCGAGCATCGCGATCGCTGGATGGCGTAGCCTGGATCGCGTCACGCGAGCCGTGCATGCCAGGACGACGACGCCGGACGCTCGAAGCGCGCCCGGTACTCCCCGGCATTGGTGATCGTTGTGTCGAAGACAGCGGTGTCGGCGCCAACGACGCCATCGCGTACGCGTGCGACGTACGTTGCACGGTCCACGCATTGCACCTGGCCGGCGGCATCTCGATAGAAGATGCGCCCGCCGGCCAGCAACGACGCCCCCAGCGCACGCTCCAATTGCTCCAGCGAGCGATAGAGCGCATCTATGGAACAACCGGAGGCGCCGGCCGCGCGCTGGTCCACGCCAATTGCCAGAAAGCGCCCCTCGCGCCAGTCGCGCGCGCTCATGAGCGGCTCGCCGTGCGCCTGCCAACCGGCCAGGTAGTCGTCCACGAGTCGCAGCAATGCCTCGCTGGCATCGCCCGTCAGCGCGCCGCGCGTCGTGGCGTCACTGGCGCCAAAGATCCACAGGCGCGCGTCGTCTGGAAGCTGTTTGAACGGAACCTGCGGCATCGACCATCCTCTCCTGCATGGTAACTCGTCGGCATCGGCGCATCGCGCGCCGGTGTCGCAAGTTACTCACCATCCCACAGGAGGTCAGCCAGGGGGTCAGCGGCTCCTGGCCGAGTCGCCCCTCGCACCGCCGGCGCGCAGCGAATCGAGGAAGGGCGGGCTCCCCGTGCCGACCACGAGCGGTGCGTCGAGCGCATCCAGGTACTCGGCGCGAAGCACCCGCTTCCCCTCGCCTGAAAAGAGGAACCTCACGAACTCGGCCCCCGCCTGCGGATGCTCGGCGTCGTTTGGTATTGCGAGCCCGTAGCGGATCGGCATCCCCTCGAGCGCGAGCGTGTCGCCCACCGCGCTTCCCAACACGCGCACCCGCGCCGTGGCGTACGTCGCGGCCAGCGCCTCATCGCCGAGGTCGACGTCGGGGGGGAGGGCGATGAAGGGGAGGCGCGCCCCGCGTGCCGACGATTCGTACATCCAGGCGTAGTCCAGCTCGTTGGCCTGCAGGAGCGCCACCAACTCCGCCGATTTGGGGCGCACGTTCCGGCGCGGCGCCGCTGCCACGAGGCGGCGCGCCAGCCCTGGTTCCCTGTAGTGGCGCTCCGCCAGCTGAAAGAGCATCAGCGTGCGATAGCCGGCCGGGTCCAGGTCGGGATCGGAGCGCCCGATGTCGAGCCCCGGGCGCTGCAGCACGCGGCGCCAGTCGCCTCGCATCGCCTCGTCGGCCCCGGGCGCATTTGCCGTGTAGGCAAGCACGAGGCGGTTGCGGGCAAAGCGGGCGTACCAGGACACGTGCGACGGCATGAGGAGGCGCGGAAAGACCTCCTCGTCGGCCAGCGCCACGACGTCGGCGTGCTTGCCGAGGTCGACCAGGCGCCGCGCCAGCTCCAGGCTCCCCGCTGTTTCCAGTGTGTAGGGGGTGCCGGTGCGCGCGCGAAAGGTGTCAAGCGCGGCGCGCAGCGGGCGCGACAGGGAGCCCGCGGCGAATACGGCGAGCGGCGCGGGGGGAGCGGCCATCTCCCGACTGCCACTACCCCGCTGCGCATCCCGCGTCCCGCCGCACGCCACGACGACCAGCGCCAGCAACAGCAACAGCACCAGCGGCAGCGCCAGCGCCGGCAGAAGTCTCGGCGCGAATGCAGGCGCCAGTCTCGGCGCCAGTCTCGGCGCCAGTCTCTCCGCCCCTGCCGGCACCGGCGCCATCACACGCTCCGTCATCCGCAGGATGGCACAACCTCGCATGCGAGCGCTGGGCACCGCGCAGCGCCCGGCAACGTCACTTGACCGGCGGGAGCTGGATGAGTGGCGTCCCACCCCCCGACACCTGCGGCATGGCTCCGTTCCACTTGTCGATCAGGCGGTACTGCACCAGCGTCGGCGTCAGGCTCTCCGAGAGCAGGCGATTGGCGCGCGACTGCGCCTCCGCCTCGGCGAGGATCGCCTTGGCGCGCCCCGCCGCCTTGATCGAGTCGCCGCGCGCCTGGAACTCGTTCTTCTGCAGCTCGTTCTGCGCGGTGAGTGCCTGCTGCTGCATCACGTTCTTGGCGTTGATGGCCTCGATCACGCTCTGCGGCGCGCGGAACTCGTTCAGCGTGAACTGCTTCACCACGATCCCGTACTGCACCAGCCGTTGCGACAGGAGCGCCTGCGCCCGCGACACCGTTTCCGCCTTCTTGGGCCCCATGATGTCGGCGATGGCCTCGTCGCCGACCACTTCCTGCAGCGCCTGGCGGATGGTCTGCTTCACGTAGCCGTGCTGGATCGAGCCGATGTCGGTGCGGAACGTCTGGTACAGCGCCGGCACCTTGGCGGGGTCGATCTCGAACGACATCGCGACGTCGAGCGAGATGGGCTGTCCTTCCTTGGAGTTCACGTTGATCTCGTCGTTGCCCGTCGAAGCGCCCGACGCGCTGCGCGTGAGGACAAGGGTCTGCATGTAGACCGGGTACTCCTCGATTGCACTCAGCAGCGGGTTGCGCAGGTGCAATCCCGGGCCCAGCGGCTTGTTGTCGACGCCACCGCCGGCGCGGTGGATGAGGATCCCCACGTGCCCGGGCTCCACGTAGGTGAACAGCGACGGCAGCAGGAAGGCGAGGACGAAGAGGATCGCCCCGAACTTGATCAGCTTGCCGAGCAACCCACCGCCACCCGACGCACCGCCCTGTCGCATCGCGTTGAGCACGTCGCCTACTTGGTTTGCCATACGGTCTCCTTGAAGCATTCGGGGCACACCCGTTCACCTGACGGGAGGCGAACCATGGTCTCGTCCGAGAGGGCCCCGTGAATGGGACAGGTGAGTTCCGCCTCGCGTTCGATCTCCTTCCGGTTTTGCACCTGCTTCCAGAGCTTGCCGAGCGGGGTAAAGGTCGTGAGGCCAAAAAAAAGAAGCGTAGCTGCCGCCACGACGAGCGCGACGAAAAGCACCGCTTCCATGATGATCGCTGCCATTGATGCCTCTTCGTACGAGCCGCCGGGGCGGCGGGTTTCGGGACGCCCCCAACCTACGTCGAACACTCTCCCTGAGAGAAGGTGAGGTGATGAGGGTGGTCAAGGGCGCGAGCCTTGTGCACCTGGGCGCACGAGGGCGCGTAGGCAGGGGAAAGGGCTTTCAACACGGAGGGTCCACGGAGGAGCGGAGGTACACGGCGGACTGCGTGATCAACTACGGACCCGGGCGATCGGTGAGCGGTGGACCGGCGGCGCCCGACTGCCCGCGCACGGCGCTCGACTGCGATCGTCACGCGCCCCCCGGCGTTCCTCCCCCCCCGTAAAGAACTTCTGGCAACCCAGACTGCCTCGTGACGCGAGTGCGCGATCGTCCGCATCGCCAGACTCCGGCGCCGCCAAACAGTGTGTTCCCAGTCGCCCTCCTCCGTGCCCCTCCGTTCCTCCGTGTGTCCCCCGTGTTGAACGCACTTGATCTCAGCCTGCCACGTGCACTCGCCCCTGCCTCGCGCGCGCCCCGCCCCCCCGCCCCCTACCCAACGCCTTCCGCGCGCAACGCCGTCTCCAGCACCGGGTGCACGAACTTGAATCCCGCCGCCTGGAGCTTCCCCGGGACCACGCGCTGCCCCTCGATCACCGTCGCCTCGCCCATCTCGCCGTACAGCAGCCTGATGGCGAACTCGGGGACCGGGACGATGGTCGGGCGATCGAGCACCCGTCCCAGCACCGCGGTGAAGTCCGCGTTGGTCACGGGAGCGGGCGCCGTCAGGTTCACTGCGCCATCCAGCGACTCGGCCGCAATCAGGAACTCGAGCGCGCGGAGGGCGTCGGTGCGCGAGATCCAGCTCATCCACTGGCGCCCGCTCCCGACCTTTCCCCCCGCACCTAACGAGAAGATGGGAAGCATCTTCGCCAACGCCCCACCCTCGGGGTTCAGCACCATGCCCATGCGCGGGTGCACGACGCGGATGCCCGCGGTGCGCGCCGCGTCGGCCGCCCCCTCCCACGCGCGCGCGACTTCGGGGAGCCAGCCACGCCCAGCCGGCGACGACTCGTCGGCGGTCTCGTCGCCGCGATCGCCGTAGATCCCGACCGCCGACATGCTCACGAGGACGCGCGGCCGCCGCGACAACCCCGCGAGCGTGCGGGCCAGGAGCGCCGTACCGCGCTCGCGCGACTCGCGAATGGCGCGCCTGGCTTCTGGCGTCCACCGCTGGGCGATCGACTCACCCGCCAGGTGCACGACGGCGTCCACCCCTTCCAACGGCGCCGCGTCCAGCACCGTCGTCGCATCCCACACGATGTCGGGGGCGTCGGTATGTGCACCGCGCGCACCGTCCCCACCGCCCCCACCCCCCCGCGCGCGCCCGATGCGCAGGACGGTATGCCCCGCCGCTTGCAGCCGACTAACGAGCGGCGTGCCGACGAAGCCGCTGGCCCCCGTGATCGCAATCCTCATCATCGCCTTGTCCCCCGCGCTACGACCCCTCCCCGTCGATCGAGCGCCAGAGATACCAGCAAGCGACCGTGCGGTACGGCGCCCACCGCGCGCCGATCGTGTGGACCTTCTTCGCATCGGGGAGCTTGCGCAGGCCATACGCCCGCTGGATCCCCTTTCGAATGCCGAGGTCGAGGTCTGGAAGTACGTCCGGGCGCCCGAGCCTGAACATCAGGAACATCTGCGCCGTCCACAGACCAACGCCCTTGATGGCCGTGAGGTGCCGGATGACCGCGTCGTCGCTCGCCTCGTGCAGCGTGTCGATCGGGACCTCGCCCGACAGGACGCGCGCCGCGAGGTCGCGCAGGTAGGAAACCTTCTGGCGCGAAACGCCGGCGCCGCGCAGCGACTCGTCGGAGAGCGCGTGCAGCGCGGCCGCGCGTGGCGTCTCGCCACCAAAAAGCGCGACGAATCGACCGTGGATCGTCGCCGCGGCCTTCCCCGACAGCTGCTGGAAAATGATCGACCGCGCCACCGCCTCGAAATGCGTGAGGTGGGGCGCGGTCTCGAATCGGCAGGGACCGACCTCGTCGATGACCCCCGCCATCACGGGGTCGACACGGCGCAGGTGGTTCACCGCCTTGCGGTGCGAAGCAGGAGGCATGACCGGAACTCTACCGGGCCGTCAGCTGCGGCGCACCTCCCGCGCGCGGCAGCGGAGTGGCTAGTAGCGATCCAGGTCGCCGCTCTCCAACAGCCGCATCGCCAGCTCGCCAATCACGTCGGGCGAATTGTAGACGCCGGTCTCGAGGCGCATGCGAATCTCGGCGATCCGCGCCGGTGACAGGCGCTCCAGCCCGCGATCCAGATGGATGACGGCGTGATCGTACGAGACCAGTCGCTCGGACGAGGACGTCGGGTCGGCAACCGGCTCCACGTCATGCGACGGCGTCGGGCGGTTGGGAAGGACGACGTCGTGCGACGTGGGGGTGTGCTTTTGCGGCATGGCGAGGCGGCGTTCCACCGATGGCTCCGTGAGTGGGCTCCAATCGCTTATATCGACCGCGGTTGCCAGAACTTGAGCGTTCCTGAGCGAAATCTTCCGGCAACTCCTGCCGAGCAAGGCACCTTCTACCCAGTCGCCCCAAGGCCTCATCGCCTGAGGCGACGCGCCATGGACGTCGTGATGTTCGGCACAAACGCTTGTCAGCAATCTACTTAGCGCACTCCGTCTGTGCGGCGTCCGCCTGAAGTATCGGTTGGCCCTCGCGTTGCTTTACCACCGTTCGTCGCCCGGCTCGCACACGGCGTGGACGGCGACGCGCGAGGGATCGCAATCGACTCTTCGATCGGGAAAGGACTCCATGGCTCCAGCACTCGCCACCAGCCGCCAGACCGTCGCCAACCACGGCGTCACGGCCGAAGCCCGCCAGCAGATTCTGGGGGAGCATCTCGGACTCGTCTATCACGTCGCCCGCCAACTGTGCCGGGCCAAGCAGATGGACGTCGAACTGGACGAACTGGTGAGTGCGGGGACCATCGGTTTGATCGAGGCCTTCAACAACTTCGACGCCTCGCGCGGGCTCGCCTTCAGTACCTTTGCCGCCCCGCGCATCCGCGGTGCGATGCTCGACGAGCTGCGCCGCCAGGACCACGTCCCGCGCTCCGTGCGCCGCCGAGCCCGCGAACTGAACAGCGCCACCGAGCAGCTCACCCGCGAGTTGGGCCAGGCCCCCGACCAGCACCAGATCGCGTCGCGCATGGGGATCGACCTCCACACGCTCTTCCGTTGGCAGAGCGAAGGGGACAACTCCCGCTTCATCCCGCTGGAACGCACGCTCGAGGGTGCGCCGGGTGGCTCGCGCATCCCGCTGGAACACCTCATCGCCTCCACCGACGTGGAGATCGACGACCAGCTCACGCACACGCAGGAGGTCACTCGCCTGCGCGACGCCCTGGTCGCGCTCCCCGCACAGGAGCGCAACGTCCTCACGCTCTACTACTTCGAGGAGCTCAAGCTGCACGAGATCGCCGCACTGCTCGGCGTCAGCGAGTCACGCGTCTCGCAGATCCGCGCCAAGGCCATCACGCGCCTTCGCAAGCAGCTGTCGGCGCTGCGCGAACCGCTGGCCTGATCCCACACCGATTCGATCGTTTCCGCACGCGCTGGTTTCTTCGTTCGCTCCCCCGCGACGACAGACGGGCCGCCCTCGGGCGGCCCGTTCTGCTTGCAGCTGTCGGTTGCCGGCGCGTCGGGGCGAGCGCGCGCGAAGGGCGCTACAGCGCCGTCGTCGCCGCCTCGCGCTCGCGGCGCCGCGCTTCGGGGAGCGTCGGGAAGCGAAGCTCGTAGCGAATGCGCTCGCCATGCGCCGTGTTCACCACCGTCACCCCGACCTCGGTGAAGGCGTGCGCCAGCGCGTTGCGCACGGCGTGAACCAGCGAGCCCTCGCCGGTGAAGATCGCCTGCCCTTCCGGCTGCGGCGCCTCCAGCACGACGGAGGCGTGCAGCGCGTCGCCCGTGTACGAGAGGCGCAACTCCCCCGTTGCACCTGCGGCCCCGGCGCGCAACGCATTACCGGCACCGCTCTCGAGGACGACGAGCAGGCAGCGAAGCAGCGCCGACGGGCGCACGAGAAGCGGAAGCGTCTCGAAGTCGGCAGCCACCTCGACCGAGATGCCGCGCAGGTCGGCGTGGTGTCCGTGCAGCTCCAGCACCTGGGGGACGATGTCCTGCAGGCGCACCGGCTCCGCGCCCACGAAGGGTTCGGCCGGCATGCAGCGAAAGAGCTGCAACAGGTGATTGAGACGCGTCACTTCCTGCGCCAGCGCGGCGATGACTTCAGGCTCGAAGGGTTCGCCGTCCTGGAAGATCCCGACCACTGCCTCGAGCGAGGCAACACGGTTGGTGAGCTGGTGATTGAGCCCCTTGAGGACTTTCTCGCTCACGCGGAGCCACTGGTCCCCCCACACTCGTGACGGCGTCGGTCCTTCGGTCGATGGATCGAGCGTTGCCTGACGAGTCTCGGTCACGAAGGTGCTCCGGTCCCACGCGTGAGGTGCGGTCATGGAAAGGGTCGATCGAGCGGTGGGATAATGTACGCCACGGAGAAGCTCGCTTCCTTGACGACCCGGACGCAGCCGTGGCACGGGCAAATTCTGCCGGGCCACTGGTCGCGCTGGCGCCCCCCTCCGACGCCCGTAGCTTGCACCTCGCCCGTCCGCCGCCCCCATACCGTGGAGCCACTCGTGCCCAACGTCGTACGTCCGCGCGCCGCCCTCCCCCTCTCGCGACGCATTTTCGCGGCGCTGTCGATCGCCACCGCGCCCTCGTTCGTTCCCAGCATGGGCTTTGCGCAGGCGCCGACCACCCCGGACCTCGTCATCACCAATGCTTCGTTGATCGACGGGGCGCGCGGCGCCTTTGCCACGGGCGCGACGGTGGTGATTCGCGACGGGAAGATCGCCCAGGTCGCCACCGGCGCGGCCACCGTTCCGCCAGGCGCAACGGTCATCGATGCCCGCGGGCGCTACCTCCTCCCGGGGCTCATCGATGCGCACACGCACATCGCCTCGCTGGCCAACGCACGGCGCGCCCTCGAGTCTGGCGTTACCACCATTCGTTCGGCGTCGACTCCCGCCTTCCAGGACGTCGCGCTGCGCGAGGCGGTGCGGGGGGGCGTCATCGCCGGCCCGGACGTCGTCGCCGCGGGGCTCTTCGTCTCCCCGGAACTTGGCGACGGGATGCTTGGCGACCCGCGACTTCCAAGGCTCGCCGGTGCCATGCAGAGCGAGGCCGGATTGCGCGAGGCCGTGCGCATCAACCTCGACCGCGGCGTGGATGTCATCAAGACGCGCGGCACCGAGCGCGCCGGGCTCCCCAACACCGACCCGCGCAAGCAGTCGTACACCGAACAGCAGCTCTCGTGGATCGTGGACGAGGCGTCGAAGAAGAACGTCCCTGTCATGGCCCACGCCCACGGCGACGAGGGCGCGTATGCGGCGGTAAAGGCCGGCGTGCGCAGCATCGAGCACGGGAGCTTCCTGAGCGACAGTACGTTGCAGCTGATGAGGCAGAAGGGGACCTTTCTCGTCCCCACGTACGTCACCGTCTTCGACCTCACGCAGCCCGGTGGCGACTACGACGACCCCGCGCTCACCATCCGCGGCGACTTCATGCTCCCCGCCCTGGGCGAGACGGTGAAGCGCGCGCACCGCATGGGGATCTCGATTGCCACCGGTGCCGACACGCAGTACGGCCCCGAGTCGCTCTCGCGCATCGCCGGCGAAGCCGCCTTCTTCGTCGCGCTGGGGATGACGCCGCTCGAGGCCATACGCTCGGCCACCATGGTCTCCGCCCGGCTCCTGGGGCTCGACCAGCGGATCGGGCAAGTGAAGGAGGGGTACGAGGCCGACCTGATCCTCGTCGAGTCCAACCCGCTGCAGGACATCCGCGCCCTCGCCGACGTCCTGGTCGTCATCTCGAACGGGACGATCGCCCTCAACCGCACCCCGTTCGCGAAACCCGCCCACTGATCCGGTCACGTGTTCCGCTGCCCCAGGAGCCTGATGCACCGCGCCCTGCTCGCCCTCGCCGTCGTTCCCATCGCGCTAAACGCCCAAGGCAGCGCGCCGGCCCGCGCGCTCGACAGCGCCAGCGCCCACGCCGTCGGCACCATCACCGAGAGCGACATCCAGCGACGCATCGCGATCATCGCCGATGACTCCATGGGCGGGCGCGACACTCCGTCGCGCGGGCTCGACCTCACCGCGCGCTACGTTGCCGGCGAGTTTGCCCGCTTCGGCCTTGCACCCGGCGGCGACGCCGGGCAGTTCGAGCAGCGCTACGCCATTGCCAGGACGCGCCTCGACGGCGACGCTTCCAACGCCACCTTCTCGTCAGGCAGCACGCGCGCGGTGGCCAGCGCGCGTCGCGACTTCATCTACGTCTTCGGCCCGCGAACCGGGCGCCCCGTCGTGGCCCCGGTCGTCCTCGTGAACGGTCCACTCCTCGTGGACAGCGCCAAGGTCCTCCCCATCCAGGGGAAGACGCTGGTCGTGGTCGCCGACTCGCGCGCCCCCAACGCCACCCCGGTCAACCAGTTCCTCGCCCCGGTCTTCGAACGCGGGCCGGCCGCGGTGATCATCGTCCTCAACAACGACACGACGACGCTGGCGCGGCAGGTGGCCAACCAGTTTCGCGAGCGCACGATGGTCGAGGGGGAGACGGCCGACGATCCGGTGGTGACGATGGTGCACGAACGCGTGCTCGGCGCTGCCTTTCGCGCCGCGGGGCTCGACCTCGCAGCGCTGCGCGCCGCCACGCGCTACGAAGCGCGTCCCGTCGCTGCACTCAACGTGAGCGTCACCGTCGCCAACCTCGCCAACGGCGCCATCACCGCGCCTAACGTCGTGGGCATCCTCGAAGGGAGCGACCCCGAACTCAAGCGCGAGTACATCGTCTTCTCGGCGCACATGGACCATGTCGGGATCAATGCGAGCGCCAAGGGCGATTCCATCTGGAACGGCGCCGACGACGACGCATCGGGAACCGTGGGGGTGATCGAACTCGCCGAGGCATTCAGCCAGCCCGGTGCGCGCCCCAGGCGATCGCTCATCTTCGTCACCGTGAGCGGCGAGGAGAAGGGGCTGTGGGGGAGCGAGTACTTCGCCTCGCACATGCCGGTCCCGGTCGACCAGGTGGTGGCCAACCTCAACATGGACATGATCGGACGCAACTGGCGCGACACGATCGCCGTCATCGGCAGGGAGCACAGCGACCTCGGAGGCACGCTCGACCGCGTGAACGCCATGCACCCCGAACTGCAGATGCACGCCATCGACGACCTCTGGCCCAACGAGAACTTCTACTTCCGTTCGGATCACTACAACTTCGCACGGCGCGGCATCCCGATCCTCTTCTTCTTCAACGGGACGCACAAGGACTACCATCAGGCCAGCGATTCCCCGGAAAAGATCGACGCCGAGAAGGAGGCGCGCATCGTGAAGCTCATCTACTACCTGGGCGAGGCGATCGCGAACGCGAACGAGCGGCCCAAGTGGAACGAGGCGAGTCGCAAGCGGATCGTCACGGCGAAGTAGGGGACGAGCTGGGGCGTGAGTTTGCGTTATTGCAAGAGCACGACACGGAGGTCCACGGAGGGATCACGGAGGGATCACGGA
>JADZAN010000024.1:300000-380259 GCA_020852815.1 Gemmatimonadaceae bacterium
CGGCGGTGTCGACCGGGCGCTGGTCGCCCCCATACAACGTCCGCCGAAAGCTCCACCCGCCGCACCCCGCGAGCGCGCCATCGGCGTGGACCACGAAGTAGGTCCCATCGCGTACCAGTGCGGTGTCGATGCCAAAGACGTAGCGCACCGCCGCCTCGATCTCGGCCGGCGAGTAGTAGCCGACGCTCAACTCGCGCGCCGAGCGCTCGATGAGCGCGCTCAGCGCGGGGATGTCGTCAGGCGTGGCGGGGCGTAGGGTCAGTGGCATGCTTGGGCTCGGGCGCCTCCCAACTTGCACCGCGAAGGCGCCGCTGCGCCAACCACCACGGAAACTCCGGGCCAGCGCGCGCACCGGCGCACGCGCGCTCGCGAACGGCGCACCCGCGCCCGCGCGCCCGCAGCAGCCCAAGCCCCCTGCCGCCCCCGCGCGCCGCAGGCCAGCGCTCTCTACTTTCCTCCTTCGTGACTGCCTATCGCGGGCGCCTGGCGCCCACCCCAACCGGTGAAATGCACCTCGGCCACGCCCGGACCTTCCACGCCGCGTGGCGCCGCGCGATGGACGCCGATGGGGCGCTGGTGCTGCGCATCGAAGATCTCGATCCGCAACGCTGCCGCCCCGAGTACACGCGGCAGATGCTGGACGACTTCGCCTGGATGGGAATCACCTGGACCGAAGGGCCGTTCTACCAGTCTCAGCGGACGGAGCGCTACGTGGACGCGTGGCGGCACCTGCGCGACGCTGGCGTCATCTACCCCAGCACCGTGTCGCGCAAGGAAGTGCGCGACGCCGCGCTCGCCCCGCACGAGGACGAGGAAGGAGCGGAGCAGATCTTCCCGACAGAATGGCGCGCTCCACACGGCGCCGAGCGCGAGCATGATGCGCCGTTCGGCGTCGCGTGGCGCTTTCGTGTCCCCGATGGCGAGACCATTCGCTTCACCGACGAGCGCCGTGGCGACCAGTCGTTCGTTGCCGGCGTCGACTTCGGCGACTTCGTCCTCTGGCGCCGCGATGGCGTCCCCGCCTACGAGCTGGCCGTCGTCGCCGACGACGTGGCGATGGGGATCACCGAGGTGGTGCGTGGTGAGGACCTCCTCCTGTCGACGGCGCGCCAGTTGCTCATCTATCGGGCGTTAGGCGCCAAGCCCCCCGCCTGGTGCCACGAGCCGCTGGTGCGTGACGGCGAAGGGCGGCGCCTGGCCAAGCGGTATCGCGCACTCTCGCTGCGAACGCTGCGCGAGCGCGAGGTGTCGTGGGCCGCGCTGCGCGACGCGACGCCGGCGCAGGTGGACGCACTAGCGTCGCGGCACAGCGAGGTGCAACGCTGATGATGTCAGCGCCGACGGGTGTGGTGCTGGCGGCGATCGTCCTGGTGCTCGCGGTGGTGGCCTTGCTCCCGCGCGCCGAGGTGCGCCACCCGCTCGTGGTGCTCATTCGCGTTCTCGTTCCCTCGTGGCGCTTCTTCGACGGTCTGCAGGTCACGCCGGCAATCCGGGTGCGGGTGGCGCGTGCTGGCGAAGATTTCGGGGCGTGGGAGCCGATCCTCGCGCCGGCAGCGCGTCGTTGGTGGCACGTGGTGTGGAACCCCGAGGGGAACCTCGTCCTCGCGCAGCACGCACTCCTCGAGCGACTGCTCATGGACGTTGGCGAGTGGGAGGGCGACGCCGCGGCAGTCACCTCGTTGGTCTCGTACGACCTCGTCCTCGATCTCGTGACGTCGGCCATCGCGCGTGATGCGCGCTTTGCCGGCGCGGCGCGCTGCCAGTTCAAGCTCGTCGACCAGCAGCCTGGCGCGCCCGATGACCTCCTCATTTCGGACGAGCACGACGCATGATGTCGCTCACCGCGCCGGCCACGCTGCGATGGATGGCGCTTCTCGCGTCGCTCTCGGTGATGCAGGGGACGCTGGAGCTGCTGGCGTGGCGCCGTCACCTGGCCGATGACGGGACGTGGCGCTGGCGCACACTGTCGCGCGAACTGCGCTGGCTCTCACCGCTCCTCGCCTACCGCCCATTCCTCATGGTGCTCGCGGTGCGAGTGGGGTGCGCGCTCTTGCTGCTGGCGGGAGTGCACGGCGCCACGCTGCCGCTCCTCTGGATCACGTCGCTCCTGGCCAACATCCGCTTCCGCGGGAGCACCAACGGCGGGAGCGACATGATGCTGATGGTGGTGCTCTCAGCGCTCACCGTCGCGCACCTCGGCGCCTCGTCGCCGATCGTGGTGCAGGGCGCGCTGGTCTATGTCGCGGCCCAGTCGGTGATGTCGTACTTCATCGCCGGCGTGGTGAAGCTCATCGATGCGCCGTGGCGGCGCGGTGTCGCGCTCGCGTCATTCGTGGCCACGCCGCACTTCGGGACGCCAATCGCGCTGCGACAGCTCCTCTCGCGCCCCGCCGTCGCCTTCGCGGCGTCGTGGGCGGTGATCCTCTTCGAGTGTGCCTTCCCGCTGGCGCTCACCGGGGCGCGCGCGGCGGCGTTGTTCGTGGCGCTCGCCGCCTGCTTTCACCTGGGGAACGTGGCCGCGTTCGGCCTCAACCGCTTCCTCCTGGCCTGGGCGGCAAGCTGGCCCGCGGTGCTCCATACGGCGACACTCCTGCGGTAGGGCAGCCGGCGAGCGCCGCGTCAGGGGCGCCGTGCCACCAGCTCGATCTCGACCAGCGCGCCCAGCGGCAACCCGGCTACCGCCACCGTGGTGCGCGCCGGGTACGGCGCCGTGAATCGCGCCTGATACGCACGATTCATCTGCGGAAAGTTTGCCATGTCGGTGAGGTAGACGTTGCACTTGATCACGTCATCCATCGACAGCCCCGCATCTTCCACCACCGCCTGCAAGTTGTCGAAGGCGCGGTGCGTCTGCGCCTCCACGTCGCCCTCGATCAGCTTGCCGAGCGCGGGGTCGATCGGTGTCTGGCCCGAGCAGTAGAGCAGCTCGCCCGCCCAGACGGCGTGCGAGTAGGGACCAATGGCGGCTGGGCCGCGCGCACTTTCGACATGAGCTCGGGGCATGACGCGTTCAGTGGTTGGACGGTTGGGTGTCTGGGCGCGTAGCAGGCGCAACGCGCTGGGAGTCGGCGGCCGCGCGTGCCGCCGCGGCGCGCTCCGCCGCGCGCCGCTCGCGCGTGGCAATCACCTTGCTCAGGCGCTCGCGAGGGAGCGACCACTGCGGCGGCCGCCAGCCGCGCCGCTCCACGGGCGATGCGCCGCCCTTCCGTGGCCGCAGCGCATCGACAAACTCGGCGTAGCGCGACCCCGGGTTCCACAGCGACCAGCTCTTCGCGCCGGCGTCGTACACCGCCTGGATCTGCTGCCGCACCTCGGCGGCGCCGTACTGCGCCCCGCGAATGCTCATCGCCTCGAGCCACGGCATCACCTCGCCAACAGTGGCGCCGGCCGAGTCCTTCACGAAGCGCGTGCGCTCCATGGCATCGGTCGTCGCCAGCCGCACGACTTCGTATGGCTTCGCCAGCGGGCGCGGGAAGCCGTACAGCCCGGTCGAGTAGTGCGACGGATACACCATCGGGAGGACGACGTCGGCCGTGGCGATCACCGTTTCCCAGTGCTGGCCAATGTCCACGTCCCCTTCCAGGTGCGTCACCAGGCCAAAGACGTCGACTGTCACCGGCACCCGGTACTGTTGCAACTGCTCCTTGGAGTAGCGGATGAAGTTGCGGATGTTCTCGGCCCGCGAGACGCCGTTGCTCCCCGGATAGCGCATCACCTCGCGCATGCGCGACGTCACGTCGGGAAAGCGAACGTAGTCCCACTGCAGCTCGGAGAAGCCCATGTCCAGCGCCTCGCGCGCGATGGCCACGTTGTAGTCCCACACGCGGCGATCGTACGGGTTGACCCACGCGCCCCCCTTGTTGTCGCGCCACACGCTCCCGTTCGCGTGCCGGATGGCCAACTCCGGCTTCCGCTCCGCCAGCTGCCGATCCTTGAAGACGACGATGCGGGCGATGGGATAGATGCGGTGCGCCTGCAACGTGTCGATGAGCGCCGGCAGCCAGGTGGTGGCGGGGCGCGTGTCGGCGCCGATCTCGCGCGCCAGCGGGATGGCGGTGCTGTCGTAGGCCAGGTACGTGTCCGACTCCTTCACGTCGATCACGAAGGCGTTGACCTCGGTGGAATCGGCGATGGCAATGAGCTGCGCCATGCGCGAGCGCGAGCCGGCGGCCCATGCGTTCACGTACAGCGCGCGCACCGAGTCGGGGCGGGGGACGCGGTCGCCAAAGCGCGCCCGCCAGGCGGCGACGCTGTCGGCCGCGCGTTCGGCGGCACTCCGCGACCCTGCGGCGCCGCCAGCGTTAGGCGCCGATCCCTGCGCACCGGCGCGCGGCACCTCGCGCTCGCCGCAGCCGGCAGCTGCAGCAACGCCGGTCAACAGCGCCATCGACGCGGCGAGGAGCGCTCGACGCGTCACTTGGCCGGCGTGATGACGATGTTGCGGTACTCCACCGGGCCGTGATCGCCCTGCAGGAAGAGCGGGCCCGGCGCCCCTTCGTTGCTGTCGAGTGCACCGCCGGTGATCCCGGGGATGACCTGGTCGGCGATGATCGTCTTCCCGTTGAGCACGATGGTCACGCGGCGCCCAATGAGCGTGATGTCATACGACTGCCACGTATCCGGCCCGCGCGAGGCAAGCTCGTTGGGGATGAGGTGTCCGTACACCGCGCCGAGCCCGTCGATCTTCGGCTCGTCGCCCTGCGTGTCCTCCACCTGCACTTCATAGCGCCCGCGCAGGTAGATCCCGCTGTTGCTCCCCTTGGGGAAGCGGAACTCGACGTGGAGCTTGAAGTCGGTGAACGACCGATCGGTGACGAGGTCGGCGCCGGCCGCCTTGTTGCGCAGCACGCCGTTGGACACCTCCCACTGGTTGGTCCCCTCGCCGAGTGCCTTCCATCCGGTGAGGTCCTTCCCGTTGAGGAGCGTGACGGGGAGCGCCCACGACGGCGCGGTGGTGCGCACCAGTCGCGGGGCGCGCGCGCCGCGGAACGCCTGCTTTCGCCCGTTGGCGTAGGCGATCGTCCCGGCAATGGAGTCGCCGGTCAGCCGCCCGGTGACGCTGTTCTCCCCCTCGCTGTCGTCCCATTGCGGGGGAAGGGTGAAGGCAAAGCGCCCGTCCTTGAAGTCGATGCGGGCAATGGGGCGCGCGCTCCCCACCATGTTGACGAATGCGCCGATGAGCGTGCTGCGCCCCGAGTGGCGCACCTCCAGCCACGATGCCGTGTGGCGCCCCGGTGCGTCGACGACGATGTCCCATCGCCCGATCAGCGGCGACTCCGACTGGACCGGCGCGACGTGCGTTGCGGCTGGCGGAAGCGCGGCCGCCGCCATGTGGAGGTGGGCGGCGGCGAGGAGGGCGGTGAGGATCGGCATGCGCGAAGCGGTTCGAGGGATGCAGCGACGCCGAATGATACCCTCGATTGTCCAGCAGCGCCCCGTCTTTAAGAGCCGCGCCGCCCCGACTTGGATGACGTCGACTGCGGCTTGATCGCCGGCGCGCGCGGCGGCGCCAATGGCTTCGCCCCCTCCTTGTGCGGCGCGGCGCCGGGCACCGCCTTGCGCTTGGGCGAGAAATCGGGGATGTGGGACTTCTTCATCGTCGCTCCCTCCACCTCGGGGAATGGGACTCGTCAGGCACCCCGATAGTCTACAGCCCCTCGCACGCAAAGACAGCTCGCCTCGTGAGACGCCTCACGCCGGGCCGCCGCCGCGCCCCTCCGGCGCGCCGATAGCGCGCCCCTCCGGTGCGCCAACAGCGCGCCCCTCCGGCGTGTACACCTCGACCGACAACGAAAACGTCCGCTCATCGCCGGCGGCGAGCGCGCCCACTCCCATGACCTGTCGCGCCACCTCCTCGCCGCGCTCGTTGCGGATCGTCAGGAGCACGGAGTACTCCCACGCCTCGGCACCCACGCTGTTGCGCAACACCCCCTCCACCTTGAGTGGAGTGCTGGTGCGCAGCGCGCGCGCCGCTGCGCCGGAGTCGAAACGCAGGTGGTGCTGGCACTTGGGACAGCGGACGGCGCTCTCCAGGATCGTGGCACGACAGTGCGGGCAACTGCGCGTGCTCCCTGCCACGCTCTCGCGGACTGGGCTCACGGGACGATCAACCCCACCGGCGCCGCGGCGCGCACCTGCCGCAACGCCTCGCCCTTCCCGCCCCAGCCTGGATCATCGACGGCGTCCGGGTCACGCGTCACGAGGCGAGGTCGGTCTCCCGGGGAATGGTGCCAGCGGTCGACGGCTCGTTCCACCCGAACTCCACGCGCCCGCGCATGCGCGAACCGGCGGCCACGGTGAGCGAGTCGGCCTTGAGGTCGCCGATCAGGACGCCCGAGGCGAGAAGCTCCACGCGGGCGGCGTCGAGCACGTTCCCTTCCAGCTCTCCCGCGATCGTCACGGCGTTGGCGCGCACGCCGCCGTTGACCCGCGCCCCCGACTCGATGGTGAGGTTCCCTTCCACCGTCACGTCACCCTTGAAGCGCCCGGCAATGCGGATGTGCCCGCTCCCGTCGATCTTGCCTTCGATCGTGAGGTCGGAACCGATGACCGACTCGGAGCCTTCGCGTGTCGCGGTGCGTCGCGAGGCTTCGCGGCTGTAGGCCAGGTCACTCGGCGCGTCGAACTCGCGGCGCGGGGGCTCGGTCACCACGCCAAGGGTGGCGCCTTCCTTCTTGGGCGTCGTCTGTTCCTTCCAGAGTGCCACGGGTGAATCTCCTGTTTGGGTCCCCAACGATTGCGCGCGGGGACGCCCGTGGCGCTGTCAGCTGCGTCACCAAGCCCGGAACTGGCGAGCACGGCCTGCCGCACTCGTCAGGCAAGCTGGGCCGTGCCACTCGTCAGGCAGGCTCGTCAGGCAAGCTCGTCAGGCAAGCTCGTCAGGCAGACTTGTCAGGCAAGCTCGGCGTCGGACTCGCGCGCGCGCCGTTCGGTTTCGGCGTCGAGAATGGCGCGCAACTCCACCAGGAGCGGGTGGTGCGCCGTGTGGCGCCGGCCGTAGTCCAGGTTGAAGCGATAGTCGAAGTCGCGCGGGTTGGCGCCCTGCGTGTGCTGCAGGATCGTCTCGAGCTTGTCGAGTCCCTTGGCCAGGCGAGCCTCGGGGGTCAGCCCGGCTTCGTACTCGTCCCACAGCGCCACGATCTCGTCGCGCTGCCCCGGCGGGAGCGCCGCCGCCAGCGTTTCGAGGTCGCGGCGCTCGTCGGCCGACTTGCTCGCCCCGCGCCGCGCCTGTTCCGGCGCCGGTACGTCACCACCAATCGCCTCCCCAAGGTCGTGCACCACGCAGATGCGCAGCACCTTCCCGAAGTCGACCTCGGGAAAGCCCGGGCGCAGCACCATGGCCATGAGGCACAGCCGCCACGTGTGATCGGCGACGCTCTCCGGCTCACCAGCGGTTGTCCACCCGCTGCGGCGGCGCGTCTTGAGCGCCTCGGCGGCGCGCAGAAAGTCGAGGACCTGCAGGAGTTCGTCGTGCTGCATTGGCTGGAAGAGAAAACTCAGCGCACCAGCGCGCCGGCCACCGTGCGCGCCCCAGGCCAACCCCGGCCCTCCCGCGACAGCGCCTACGGTGTGGGCGCCGGCGCTTCGGCGCGCCACTGCGTGGCGAGTGTACGCGCCTGCGCCAGGAGTGCATCGAGGTCGCGTCGCCCAATGTAGCGCCCATCGACGATCACGGCGTCGAGCTGCTGCATCCGCGTGATGTCGTCGAGCGGGTTGCCGCGCACCAGCAGGATGTCGGCGAGCTTGCCCGGCTCCAGCGTTCCTAACGAGTCGCGCGCCGCAAGGAACTCTGCCGGACGGATGGTCGCGGCGCGCAGTGCGTCCAGCGGCGACAGCCCCGCCTGCACGAGGTACCCGAGTTCGTCGTGCAGGCTGAACCCCGCCAGTCGATTGGTCCCCGGCATGTCGCTCCCGGCGAGGAGCGGGACGCCGGCGCGATGCATGTCACCAGTCGTCTGAAAGGCCCAGCGAACGAAGGCGTAGTTGGCGAGCGTGTCTCCACTCGCCCAGTCCTTGCGCCGCCCCACCATGAAGGGGAGGCGATACGCCTCACGCGCCTCGCGCATGGTGGAGTCGTCCAGCATTCCGTTGATGTGGCGAATGGCGGCGAGCGTCGGTACCTGCCACGTGGCGTTGCGCTTGAGCCGCGCGAAGAGCTGCGCTGTCTTGGCCTCCGCGGAACTCGCGATGGCGCGCCGCTGCCGGTCGGCCAGCCGCCGCTCGGGGCTCCAGATGCCGACGCGTATCAGGAGCTGCCCCCACCACGTCTGCTCGTTGCGCGCCTCCTCGAGCAGCGTTGCCTCCTCCCCCGACGTCGCCTGCGCCATGCCTAACAAGTGCTCGGTGCTCGCCATCCCGGCATCGGAGATCTCGGAGAGCGGCATCCAGGGCGGTACGTGACCCGCGACCGGGAGCCCCTCGGCACGCGCCGCCGCCATCAAGGCGGGAAAGCGCACGGCCGGAAGCTCGAGGTACTTCACGAAGTCGGCGCCGTCGCGCTTGAGCGCGCGCACCGCACTGCGAATGTCGTCGTCGGTTGTGAGCGGGAAGGGGGCGCCGGGAACGACGCGAGCGGTCCCGCCAATCTTGTTCCCCGTCACCACCAGCCGAGGTCCGAGCCGCTGGCCGGCGGTGACCGCCGCCCGCCAGGAGCGCAACAGCTGCAAGTCCCCGGACATGTCCCGCACGCCGGTAACGCCGTTGGCGACAAAGAGCGGCAGCACGAAATCGGCGTTGCCGGCAATGGTCGATGGCCCCGACGCCCCCCGCGGGCGCATGGAGGTCGCCGAGAGGTGTGCATGCATGTCCCACAACCCTGGCGTGGCGTACAGTCCGCGCGCGTCGACGGTGCGCGCGCCGCGCGGGAGAGCGACCTTCCCGTCGGCGCCCATCGCCTGGATGCGTCCACCGGCAATCACCAACGTCTGCTTGGGGCGAACGACACCGGTGGCGACATCCACCACCTGCGCGTGCACGATCACGATCGTCTCGCGCGGCGGCGCGCTCCCCTGCGCAGCGAGATTGTACGCAACCAGGAGGCTCGCCGCGCCGAGCGTCGCGAGCCGAAGCGTCAGACGGGGGCGAGTCACGACAGCTGGGAGACGGAGCGCTGCGGCCGGTGATACGCGTATCGAGGCATGAGTCGATGAATCAACGAAGCAACGAAGCAACGGGAGAAGTGAACGAAAGGCGCGTGAATGCGACGTGAGCGTGCGAGTCCAACGGAATGCCACTTGCACCCTTACCATTGCATCCCCGCGGCCGCGAAGTGCACCCACCTGGCAGTCCGGGCGACCGCCGGCTTCCCTCTGAGGATTGTTCCATGCGCATGTACGTCACGCGCCTCTTCCTGTCGCTCCACAAATGGATCGGCATCGGGATCGGCGTCATCGTCTTCGTCTGGCTGGTGAGCGGGATGGTCATGATCCTCCCCTTCACCCCCATCGTCCCCAAGCGCACGGCGGAGATGGTCGACATGCGGCAGGCAACGGTGTCGCCAGCGGGTGCCATCGACCTGGTGCGCTCGCGCGAAGGCGACACGTCGGGGGTGCGCCGAGTCGTCTTTGTCGCGATCGGCCCCGACCCGTACTACAAGGTCGATGCAAAGGATGGAAAGTCGTTCCTCCTCAGCGCCGCCACCGGCGAGCGACTCGTCGTCACGCGCGACGTCGCCGAGCGCATTGCGCGCCGCGACTTCTCCGACAACGCGCGCATCAGGAGCGCCACGGAAATCTCGCGGCACTCGTTCGGCTATCCCGGCGGGGCACTCCCGGCCTGGCGCCTCGAGTTCGACGACGCGCGCGGCACCATCGCCTACGTCTCCAAGCGCGATGGCTCGGTAACGCATGTGAACGGGCGGTCGCGCATTCGCTCCTTCATCACGGGGCTTCACACCTTCGAGCAGATCGAGCTGGTTGGCGGCTCCGAGCGCCTCAAGAAGCTGTCGTTGCATCTCACGAGCCTGATCACGATCGTCCTCGTGCTGACCGGCTACTACGTCGTGCTCCCCCGGCGGTGGCGACGCCGGTGGGAGGTGGGGCGCCGCGATCGCACCAGGGCGACGGAGGCACCGCGCGCTTAGGCCACATCACTCGTGCTTCAGCAGCGGCGTCACGATGTCGGCAATACGCTCGGCAATGCGTCGGTTGGCGGCTTCGGTGACGTGCGCGGCGTGGTCGACGAAGATGGTCGCGGTGTCGGCGTCGAACAGCCCGTACAGGGGGAAGTAGCCGGTCCCGTTCCGGTCGGCCATCGCCGAGTCGATCGACGCGGTGCAGGGGACGAGGAACCGGTTGGTCTGCAGCGACTTCTCCCACGGCGTGAGCGCCTTGCGGGTGGTCTGGTGCGTGGGCTGCATGAAGCGCACGGTCTTGAAGCCCCAGCGCTCCCCCAGCGCCTCGGTGGAGATGGCGATATTGCGGTAGTAGCCCGCCAGCGGGCCGCAGATCTGCGCCGGCCCGCCGGTCACGTTGGGCTCTCGCTCGTTGAGCCCGAGCGCCGACTGAAGGCGCTGCACCACCTCCGCGTGGCGCCCTAGTCCCACGAGTTCGCCCCAGAAGTCTCGTGTCCCCAGGTCGATCTGCTGCTGTGTGGACTCCTCGCCATAGGTGTGACCCGGGGTGCCGAACTTCCAGGCGGTGGCGATGTCGTTATAGCCGTCGAGGAAGACGACGGCCGTCGGGACGCGCCCGTTAGCCAGCTCCACCAGGAGGGTCGTCGCCTCCTGCGTGGAGTTGAACGCCTGCTGGGCGAGGTTGACGACCTCCACGTCGGTGATCCCGCGTTCGCGCAGCGCCCCCGCCGTATAGGCCGGGATGCTGAACGAATCCCGGGCGGAGAACCCCCACATCGTCGACCCCCCCATCATGTACAACATCCGGCGCGGGGTGCCGGTGATGGGCGGCTGCGGGGTGAGCCGTCGTCCGAGCGAGTCGACGTGCACGTACTTGGCACTCACCGGCTTGGTCCAGAAGGCGCGGTAGGGGTCGAAGCGGTTCTTGCGTGCGGCCAGCCCGTCGGCCCCGGTAAACGGCCCCCACCAGTCGGTGCCGGCGTACGGATGCAGCGACGAGTCCTTGGCGACTGGTCCGCCGCGCATCGCCTGGCGCGCTCCGCGCACCCCCCGGTACCCGTATTCGAGGACGAGGAAGAGCAGCAGCGTGATCCCGATCATGAGCCAGGCGTCCCTGAGCAGGCCAACGACTCGACCGACTACTCCTCGGGGACCGCGCGACGGCGAAGTGCTCATCTGGCAACGAGTTGAAGAGAGGAGGACTCGAAAACACGTACCGCCATCCGATGTAGATGACCTACGCGCCTGCAACGGGCAAGAAGAATACCGCCCGCGGCGCGGAGGGGGGGACCGGGCCTGCTTCTTGCTCCCCCTAACGACCCTTGCAATCCCTACTTCGCACACGAATGCCCGCTCACACGCCGACGCACATCCTCGGCATCTCGGCCTTCTACCACGACAGCGCCGCCTGCCTCGTGCGCGATGGCGAGATCATCGCCGCCGGGAGCGAGGAACGTTTCACCCGCATCAAGGGTGACTCGAACTTCCCCGCCAAGGCGGTCGAGTTCTGCCTCAGGGAGGCGGGGATCGAGACATCGGCGCTCGACGCCGTTGCCTTCTACGACAAGCCGCTCCTCAAGTTCGAGCGCATCCTCGAGACGTACCTCGGCGTGGCGCCGCGCGGCTTCAAGTCGTTCCTCATGGCGGGCCCGCTCTGGATCAAGGACAAGCTCTACATGGATCGCCAGATCCGTGAGGCGCTCGACTTCCACGGGACCATGCTCTACGCCGAGCATCACGAGTCTCACGCCGCCAGCGCCTTTTTCCCGTCACCGTTCGAGGAGGCGGCGATCCTCACGATGGACGGCGTGGGCGAATGGGCCACGGCCTCCATTGGCCGGGGCGAGGGGAACGACCTCTCGATCCTGCAGGAGCTGCACTGGCCCGACTCGTTAGGGCTCCTCTACTCCGCCTTCACGTACTACACCGGCTTCAAGGTCAACTCGGGCGAGTACAAGGTGATGGGGCTCGCGCCGTACGGCGAGCCGAAGTACGTCGACTTGATCTACAAGGAGTTGCTCGACCTTCGCGACGATGGGTCGTTTCGCCTGAACCAGCGGTACTTCAACTACCTCGCGGGGCTCACGATGACGAGTCCCGCCTTCGACGCGCTCTTTGGCGGTCCCCCGCGACAGCCGGAGTCGAGGCTCACGCAGAAGGAGATGGACCTCGCGCGCTCGGTCCAGGTGGTGTGCGAGGAAGTCATGCTGCGCATGGCGCGGACGGCGCACACCATCACCGGCTCGCGGAACTTGTGCCTGGCGGGGGGCGTGGCGCTCAACTGCGTCGGCAACGGCCGGCTCCTGCGCGAGGGCCCGTTCGAGAACATCTGGATCCAGCCGGCTGCTGGTGACGCCGGCGGCGCCCTGGGCGTGGCGCAGCTCGCCTGGCACCGTCACTTCGACAAGCCGCGCAGCGTGGTCCCCGGAACGGACGCGATGAAGGGGGCATACCTGGGCCCGGCCTTCTCGCCGGCGGAGATCGAGCAGTACCTGCAAAACATCGGGGCACCGTACCTGCGACTCGATCGCCCGGATCTGCTGGAGCAGGTGGCGTCGCTCCTGGCGAACGAGAAGGTCGTCGGCTGGTTCGACGGTCGCATGGAGTTCGGCCCGCGCGCGTTAGGCGCGCGCAGCATCCTGGGCGATGCGCGCAGCCCGCGCATCCAGGCGCAGATGAACCTCAAGATCAAGTTCCGCGAGTCGTTTCGCCCGTTTGCGCCCAGCGTGTTGCGCGAGCATGTCTCGGAGTACTTCGAGCTGGATCGCGAGTCGCCCTACATGCTCCTCGTCGCCCCGGTCAAGGAAGAGCGCCAGGTTCCCATGACCGACGCCGAGCAGCGCCTGTGGGGGATCGAGCAACTGAACGTGGTGCGCTCCGACATCCCCGCCGTCACGCACATCGACTACTCGGCACGCGTGCAGACCGTGACGCACGAGACGAGCCCCAACTACTACGACCTCATCTCCGCGTTCAAGCGGCAGACGGGGTGCCCGGTCGTCGTGAACACCTCATTCAACGTGCGCGGCGAGCCGATCGTTTGTACGCCGGCCGACGCGTATCGCTGCTTCATGCGCACCCACATCGATGCCCTCGTGCTGTACCCGTTCCTCCTGGTCAAGGAGGGGCAGCCCGAGTGGAAGGAGACGGGAGATTGGCGGACCGAATTCCAGCTGGATTGAGCGCGCCGGCGTTCACGGCGAGGGACGGACGCAAGTTCGGCCTCACCGTCGGCGCCGCCTTCGCCCTCTTTGGCGCGATCTCGCGCTGGCGCGGGCACGACACTGCGCCGCTGGTGCTGTGGTCGTTAGGCGGTGCCCTCATCGCCGGCGGGGCGCTCATCCCCGCGCACCTCGGCGGCGTCTTTCGCGCGTGGATGGGGTTCGCCCACGCCCTGTCCAGGGTTACCACCCCCATCTTCATGGGGGTCATCTACTTCCTCGTCATCACCCCCATGGGTCTCGCCATGCGCCTGTTCGGGCGGGATCCGCTCGCCCATCGGGCGACCGGGACAGGTTACTGGGTCACCCGGACGCCCGATCCCGACAAAGCCACGTCGCTCAACCGACAGTTCTGATGCGGCTGGCGGGCTTGCCCCCTACCCGCTGATTGCATCCTTCCCCAGACCGACCAGGTGATTCCGTGTCGCAATCCTCGTTGACGCGCGAGCTGTGGGCCTTCATGAAGGCGCGCAAGAAGTGGTGGCTCCTCCCGCTCATCCTCCTCATGCTCCTTGTCGGGACGCTCCTCGTCTTCGCCAAGGGTTCGGTCCTCGCACCGTTCATCTACACGATCTTCTGACGGCGCGCGCGCTTGTCGCCGCGCGCAGGTATGCACAGGGGGCGCGGTCGCTGCTGACCGCGCCCCCGTGCCGTGTTCGCTTCCCTGACGACCGTTCGTTCGATGCATGCTCAGGGCGTGGGATCGTTCGGCGTCCCGCTCGCCGAGAAGCGGCGCGCCAGCTCCTTTCCCAGCGCCGAGGCGAAGCGCGGGGCGTCGCCCTGGTCGAGATGCGATCCGTCAAAGCAGTCAAAGCTGACGAGCTCGGGGAAGTCCTCGGCGGCGATCGCGACTGCGCGAGTCTCCCTGGCGAGAGGATCCCAGTACGTTGCCCGGGGATAGCGGCGCTCCTCGATGGCTCGCCGCGGGCCACACGCCGGGAGATAGAGCAGCACGACGCGACCGCCGCGATCGAGGATGCGGTTCACCGAATGCTCGATGCGCGCCACGAGGGCGTCGTACTCCGACTGGTTGGCGGGGCGCCCGGTCCGCTCGGCGATGCCGTACTCCAACCCGTGAAAGCCGGTGACCGGATCCCACGGACGCGTGGCCGTCAGCGCGCGCTGGTACACGGGGCCGAACCGATCCGGGCGCAGCGCGGCGTTGCCCGGCACCGGGAGGCGCCCCTCGCGCAGCTCGCGCACGAAGCGCCCCGGGAGGAGCGCCGGTGCGCGAAAGACGACATGCTGCAGGGCGTGGACACGCAGCCAGTCCTCCCACATGGCGGCGGGGCTCACGCGCTCGCGCCGGTAGCGCGCGATGACCTCGCGCCCGCGCACCTCCGAGCGCAGCGTGGCGTCGAACACGAACAAGGGGAGGATTTCCGCCAGGAGCAATCCGTGGAAGTCTGTCGAGTCGGCGAGGTACTCGAGCACCGGCAGCGGCGAGTTGCCGGGAAGGGAGAGGTTCACCGGCCGCGCGCCGGGGAATGCGCGGCGGAATGCGTCGGGGTCGAGCGCCGCCTGGATGCGCGACGTGCCCGCGACCACGGTCCCGCCGCTCTGGAGGCGGTTGAAGGCCAGTACCCACGACTCGTCGACCGACTCGACGCGCGGCCGGAAGCCGCGCGCGCGCCAGAGCACTTCCCATCCGCCAAGCACGACGACGACGAGGAGCATCGTCCAGCGCCAGGTGTGCCCCCAGCCGCCGACAGGCAGGCGGTCGTTAGAACTGGAAGTAGATGAACGCACGTTCGTCACCGGAAGCGAGGCAGATCGCGAGGACCATCGAGGCCAGAACCACAGGGCGCAACCAGCGGGGAAGTCCCTTCCACTCGTCCTCGATGCTGGAGGCGCGCATGCGCCAGTGGGCCGCCAGCAGCAAGACGGTGATCCCGACCACGATCGCGCGGTCCTGGTTGGTGAGGAGCATCTGGTCGCTCCCGCCCAGCAGCATGGCGCGGCTGATGCGCCAGGCGTCGGCCAGGGAGTGGGCGCGGAAGTACACCCACGTGACGCAGACCAGGGCGTACGTGCCCAGCGCCAGCGCCAGTTGCATGAGCGGGACGGACCAGACGCGCGCGCCGCCCCACAACTGCCGCGCTCGACGCTCGGCCACCAGGTACGTGCCGTGCAAGGCCCCCCACACGACGAAACGCCACGCCGCACCGTGCCACAGCCCGCCAATGAGCATGGTGAGCATCAGGTTCACCTGCGTGCGCGCTGCCCCGCGGCGGTTGCCGCCTAACGGGACGTAGAGGTAGTCGCGCAACCAGGTCGACAGCGAGATGTGCCAGCGCCGCCAGAAGTCGGAGAAGCCGACCGCCGCGTACGGGAAGCGGAAGTTGTCGGTGAGGACAAAGCCCAGGCACAGGGCACAGCCGATCGCCGTGGTGGTGTAGCCGGCGAAGTCGAAGAAGATCTGCGCCGAGAAGGCGAGCGTCCCCGTCCACGCGTCGATGAAGCCGGCGCGAGACGCGGCACCGAACACCGTGTCGGCGGCCGGGGCCAGCAGCGTGTCGGCCAGGATCACCTTCTCGAACAGGCCCAGCACCATCAGGGCGAGCCCCCACCCCAACTGGTCGCGCGTGGCGCGGCGAGGCTCGACGCACTGCGGGAGGAAGTCGGCGGCGCGGATGATCGGCCCCGCCACGAGGTGCGGGAAGAAGGTGATGAAGAAGGCGTAGTCGAGGAACGAGCGCCCCGGCTCCATCACCCGGTAGTACACGTCGATGGTGTACGACAGCGTGAGAAAGGTGTAGAACGAGATCCCGATCGGGAGGATGATGCTCCACTCCGGCGGTTGATACTCCACGCCGAACATCGCCACGAGCCGCGTGAAGTTCTCCAGCAGGAAGCCGCCGTACTTGAAGAAGGCCAGCACGCCCAGGTTGAACACGAGGCTGAAGCCCAGCAGCGCGCGGCGATACGATGGGCGCTCGCTGGCCGCCATGCGCTTCGCGATCTCCCAGTCGATCACCGTCGAGGCGATGAGGAGGAGCACGAAGGGGGGATTCCACGCCGCGTAGAAGATGTAGCTGGCCACGAGCAGCACCACCTTCCGCCCGGTCCAGCCGATGGGGAGGAGGTAGTACATCGCCATGACCACGGCGAAGAAGACGAGGAACGTGAGCGAGTTGAAGACCATGGGAGTGGGGGGCGGGCTGCTATCGGCGTCGGCGCGCGGTCATGGTCGCTGAGGGCGGAGCGAGGTGTTCCGGCTGGCGGCGCGGCACCCCTTTCCGCCAGTGGCGCGATCGAGCTCGGCGATCGCCGCCGTGAAGAGCGGGCGGTTCGCCGGCCAGTACTGCATCTCCCACCCACCATCCACCGCAAAGCCGCGATCGAGGCGCCCCGCCTCCCGCAGCCGAAGGTTAGGGGACGGGTTGGGGGTGCAGGGAATGGCGGTCGTGGCACAGGTGCGCGGCGTGAAACGCAGCGCGAGCCCGCTGCGCGTCACGAACTCGGTCACCGTCGGCGCAAAGGGCGTCGGCTGCAACAGCGTCGCCTCGCCGGGCACCATGAAGTTCTCCAGCACCACGCGCTTCCACGCCGCCAGCCTGCGATGCATGGGGGAGGGCGAGAGCACGGGGTGAATGAGGAGCGGGCTCACCCCCACCACGAGGAGGGCGAGCCAGTAGCGTCGCGCCGCCTCCCATGACGCGCCGCCACCAAACCGCCGAAAGCAGGCGGCGACCGCGAGCGCCGCCAGGATCCAGACCAGCGGCGACGCGTAGCGCGGTTCAGGAGCCAGCACGAACCAGGCAACGACGCCAATGGCCGGCGGCAGCGCGAGCCACGACCCACCGGGCGAATCGGTTCCGCGACGCCCCAGGACATGCCCCACCAGCAGCACCAAGCCCACCACCACGATGATGGCGACCGGAATCACCAGCATGTGCAGGTCGGCGGTGGCGCTCTCGGCGAACCATCGACCGAACCACCCCCCTAGCCCCACCTCGCCCATGATGACCTCGCGCTCGTCGACCGAGGCGCGCGACGAGAAGGCGGCGAAGGCGAATTCGCAGTCGGCATGCGCCTCGGGTGCCCGCCAGTCCACCGGGAAGGCGAAGGCGCTGGACGGGAAGAGCGGATAGCCGCTGAGTACCACGCCACGCCCCATCCACACGACGGCGATCACCGCGGGGACGAGAACGCTCCACGCCATCCCCCGGCGCAACAGGCGAGCGTCCGGTCGCTCCACCAGCAACCATCGCCCCAGGATGACAACCGCCAGCAGCACCGCCACCAGCGCGACGCTCACCTTGAACGTCACCGCGATCGCCATGAACGCGAGGACGCAAAAGGCGCGATAGGCGCGTTCCACGGGGGGCGCCCCGCGATCCGTCAGGAACTTGAACGACTCCGAGGCCGCCATGAGCAGGAAGACGGTCTCCGGGAGGTCGGTGGCAAAGCTGGTGAGCCAGTCCTGCACCACCATGTTCGTTGCCGGCGCGATGAAGACCGCGTCGAACACCCCCTGCAACCGATCGCTCCCGCTCGAGCGCCAGACGCGGAACAGGCCAAGCCACGCGAACGACAGGAAGGCCTGCAGCAGCAAGCCGTTGGCGATGTGGTGCGCCTCGCCGCTCCACGGCCCCGCATCGAGCAGCGCATCGTACACGAACGAGCCGTTGTTGAAGCCCAGCGGTCCGAAGAGATTCGCCAGCCCGGGGACCGTCGGGTAAGCCTTGGCCCACAGCACCCCCTGATAGTGATACAGGGCGGTGTCGGAGTTGATGAGCGGGCTGCGACAGAGGTTCGCCACCCACAGCGCCGACACGATGAGCACCGCGGGAAGCCACCGCGTGCGCGCCCATGGCTCGTCGCGCCCCAGCGCTCTCAGCGCCCGGCGCCATGGCACCAACGCCCCGAGCCCCCCGGCGACGACAATCGCCAAGGGGGCGCCGTTGATGGGGAGGACAAACGTCCACGCATAGAGGAGCGCGACCGCCAGCCCCACTCCAACGAAGAACGCCACCGGGACATCGCGAACTGCCAGCGATTGCACGCCAAACGCGCGGCGCACCGACAGCCCCAACCCGACGAAGGCGGCGGCGAGCACCACCTGCGACAGGAGAATGGCGAGCGTTCCCGCGAGGGCGGCGGCGATCACGATCGGGGAGGGGGTGTGGAGCGCAGGGGGTCTCTTCGAGCGGGGGAAGCACCGGCGAGACGATCACCAACCGATGGGTGACGCTGCCGTGTACGGTTCCTGCAGGAGACGGATCGTCCTCCACATGCAGCATTGGTACCAAGACGTCAGGCCCGTTTCCACGGGCTGCGCGCGCGACGCGACCGGTCGTTGCGCCGCCGACCCAGGTGAGTGAAACAGGAGAGCGAAGGATTGAACGACCACGCGGCGCCCCCCGTCGGCGGCGATACCACCCAGTCGGCCGCGCGCATCACCGCGCGCACCGATTCACGCACCACGCTCGGCGAGCTCCTGGCCCTCGCTTGGTGGTTCGGATTGGCCGGGGGAATCGCTTACGCCGCCACACAGGTGGTGCGCCATCGCATCCTGGGGCGCTTTGCCTGGGTCAGCCCCGACCTCCCCTGGATGTCGGTGCTGTCGCACACCCTCCTCTTCCTCCCCCTGGCCCTCCTCATCGCCCTCGTGGCGCGCGCTCGACCGTGGGGGCGCGTGGCGGCGTGCGGCTCCTTTGCCTTCCTGGCGACGCTCTCCCAGCTCCTCCCGTACGAACAGATCGCGCGCGTCGCGCAGGTCATCGTCGCCCTGGGCGTCGCCACGCAGTTCACGCGGATCTATACCGCGCAGGCGTCGCGACTGCGCCCTCGGCTACTCTCATCGGCCGTCGTTGGCACGCTCCTCGTCGCACTGCTGGGCGTGGGGAACCGCGCCTGGGGAACGTGGCAGCGGACGCGCGCGCTCGGCGCGCTCCCGGCACCCCAGGCCGGCGCGCCCAACGTCCTGCTGATCATCCTCGACACGGTGCGCGACGCGAACATGTCGCTGTATGGCTATCGCAAGCCTACAACGCCGCAGCTCGAGCGCCGCGCCGCCGATGCCGTCGTCTTCGACCGCGCCTTCTCCACCGCGCCCTGGACGCTCCCGTCGCACGCGACGCTCATGACGGGGCGCTACCCGAACCAGGTGCGCTACGACTGGCGCTACCCCGTGCAAAGCGAAGGGCCAACGCTCGCGGAGCTGTTCCGCGACCGCGGCTATCGCACGGGGGGATTCGTGGCCAACCTGCTGTACACGTCGCGGGAGTCGGGGATAGGACGCGGCTTCATCGACTATCGCGACTATCCGGTCTCGCTCCGGATGATCATGACGCACTCCCCGCTTGGGCAGAGCCGCTTCCTGCAGAACATCGTCGGCGTGCGAACGCGCGAGCAGGTGCTGCGCGTCATTCGGCGCTTCAGCCTGATGCCGAGTGGCCTTCCCGCCGACGAGCCGATTCCCGCCGTCGACATCTCCAACGCCTTCCTCGACTGGCAGGTGCAAGACGCTGGACGACCGTTCTTTGCATTCCTGAACTACTTCGACGCCCACGGTCCCTATCGCGCCCCGTCGGCGTACTACCGGCAGTTTGGCGACTCCACGAAGCAGGTCGATCGCTACGACGCGGCCATCGCCTACCTCGACGCCGAGCTTGGGCGCGTCCTCGACACGCTCGCCGCGCGCGGTGCGCTCGACAACACGGTGGTCGTCATCACCTCCGACCACGGCGAGCTGTTTGGGGAACACGGACTCAAGGGGCACGCCAACGGGCTCTATCTCCCGCTGC
This sequence comes from Gemmatimonadaceae bacterium, assembly GCA_020852815.1. NCBI lineage: Bacteria > Pseudomonadati > Gemmatimonadota > Gemmatimonadia > Gemmatimonadales > Gemmatimonadaceae > Gemmatimonadaceae bacterium. Next base: position 320,046 of record JADZAN010000024.1, read on the forward strand.
TCCAGGTTCCGCTGATCATCCGCTTTCCCGCCAAGGTCCCCGGTGGGGAACGGGTGCGCGAGGCGATCTCGCTGCGCGACGTGGCCGCGACCATCGTCGAGCTGTCGGGGTTGCCGCCTAACGCGCTTCCCGGTACGTCGCTGGCGCGGACCTGGTCGGCTCCCGGCGCGGGGAGCGAGCGCGCCGCAGGGAGTGCGATCGTCTCCGAGGTCACGAGGGGGCGAAACGTCAGCCCGTCGTTCCCGAATGCGAAGACCGGGCTCGTCGGCATCATCGACGCCGAGCATCACTACATCCGCAACGGGTTCGGGACCGAGCAGCTCTTTCGCTACCGCTCCGACACCGCCGAGCAGTTCGACCTCGCGGCGCACTCGGGGAGCGACACCACGCGTGCGCGCCTGCGCGCCGCCCTCGAGCGAGTGATCCCGGGGCGCTGAAACGGCCGCGCTCGTTAGGGTGCCATATCGGAAATGGCATCAGCGCGCCGGCGCCAAGCGTCGGCCTGGAACCGCGGACCATTCATGAAATGGCGTCAGGATCGGCTGCGGTCGCCGACGGTGCAAATGAGATCCAGGTCACATCGTCGGATGTGACGGCATGGGAGTATTCCGGTCGCTCGCGATCGCCGCGCGTCGCTTGCGCCAGCGTCGACGTCAGGTTCGGCGTTAGGTGCGACGTCAGGTTCGGCGCCAGTTCGGCGTTTGGTTCGGCGTTAGGTTCGAGGCCGCGAGCGTGACCCCGTTGCCGGAGGCAGTCCGCACCGCATGTTCGACCCCGACGCCTCCTCGGCGCGCCCGGCAGCGACGGCCACACCGGGGACGACTGGCACGGCGGTGCAACCGCCGTCCGCGCGCGAGCTGCTGTCCATCGCCTGGGGGTTGGCGCTGGCCGCTGGCGTTGCCTATGCGCTCACGCAGTTCGTGCGACAACGTGTGCTGCACGAGCTCGCCTTCGTGAGCCGCGACGTGTGGTGGATGTCACCGATCGCGCACCTGATGATCTTCGCGCCGCTGGCGCTGGTGTTCGCCCTCGTGCTGCGCGGGCGCCCGCGGGGGCGCGTGGTGGCGTTCGCGACCTTCGCCTTCCTCGCCGTCATCTCCCAGCTCCTCCCGTACACGGCCATCGCATCGTGGGCGCAGGTCATCCTCGCCGCGGGCGTCGCGGTGCAGCTGGCGAGATGGTACTCGCAGGCGTCGCCCGCGCGGCGTGGCGCGCTGGGGACCGCCACGCGCGTTGCCACGGTGGGCGTGGTGGCGCTGGCCCTGACACAACAGGGATGGCGGGTGGAGCGGCGTCACTCGATGCTCGCCGCACTCCCTGTTGCGGCTGACGGCGCCCCGAACGTCCTCCTCCTCATCCTCGACACGGTCCGCAGCGACAACCTGAGCCTCTACGGCCACCACCGCCCCACCACCCCCAACCTGCTGCGGCGCTCGGCCGAGGCGACGGTCTTCGAGCAGGCGTTCGCCACGGCACCGTGGACCCTCCCCTCGCACGGCTCCCTCCTCACCGGGCGCTACGCGAGCGAACTCCCGCACGACTGGCTGCGCCCCATCAATCTCGAAGGTGAGACGGTCGCCGAACGCTTTCGCGACAGCGGCTACCTCACCGCGGGGTTCGTCGCCAACCTCTCCTACACGTCGTACGAGACCGGGCTGGCCCGCGGCTTCATCGAATACCACGACTATCCGCTCGACCCGCGACTCATCCTCAAGCACTCCCCCCTCGCCCTGAGCGGCGCGGTGCAGCAGGTGGCGCGCATCCGGTCGATGGACGATGCCAGGCGGGCCGTGAGCCGCCTCCGGCTCGCGCCCGGCGGGCACGCGGGGTGGCACCCCGTGCCGGCACAGGACGTCACGAACCGCTTCCTGGCCTTCGAGCGCAAACGCGGTGCGCGCCCGTTCTTCGCCTTCCTCAACTACATGAATGCGCACGACCCCTATCGCGCCCCGGACTCCGTCCTGGCTCGATTCGGCGACGGGCGCAGGCCGGTGGACCGCTACGACGCCGCGATCGCGCGCCTCGACGAGGAGATCGGGCGCCTCCTCGACTCGCTCCAGCGGCGCGGTGCCCTCGACAACACCATCGTCGTCGTCACCGCCGATCACGGCGAACTGTTCGGCGAGCACGGGCTGCGCGGACACGCCAACGCGCTCTATCGCCCGCTTCTGCAGGTCCCGCTCTTCGTGCGCTATCCGGCGCGCGTCCCGCGCGGTGCGCGCGTGCAGGACGAGGTCTCGCTGCGCGACATCCCGGCCACGCTCCTCGACCTCGCGGGGATCGCGCGCGGCACCATTCCCGGGCAGTCGCTGGCGTGCACCTGGACCCCGCAGGCCGATGGCGTGCCAAGTCCCGCCGTTGCCTCGGTGATCCAGGGGCGCAACGTGAGCGCCCGCTTCCCCAACGCGGCCACGCCGCTCGCCACCGTCATCGACGACGACCAGCAGTTGATCCGGAATGCGAGGGGAGAGGAGCAGCTGTTGAACTACCGCGAAGACCCCACCGAGGTCGTCAACGAGGTGCAGGACCCCCAGGTGCGGTCGGAGGTCGCGCGCCTGCGCGCCATCCTCGCGAGCGTCGCGCACGGGCGGTAGCCAGTCCCCCCTCGGCTGATGCGTCGCCGAGTGAGCAGTGTGGGATGCCCGCGACAGCTGCGGAGCGCGCCGTCGGAAGGAGGGGGTACTGCCCCCCGGATAGGGGTTGGTGACGATAGTCACGAGATTGGCGCAAAAGGGGGAGGCGACGTGCACGCATCTTGCCCCGACTGGGAACTCCCCCCGTCCCAACCCACCCGACAATCCAACGCGTGTCCGTGCCGTCCACCCAAGCGCCGTCGCAGGGGAGCACCCCTGTTCCGGCGAGAGCGGTCGCCAAGTGGTCTGGTGCCTGGTCGAGCTTCATCGTCGACCTGCCGGTGGCGCGCGCTGTGGTGGGATGCGTCGCGCTGCTGCACCTCGCCATAGTCTGGCTTACGCGCGTCCCGGGGATCGGCTGGGGGGAGGACGATGCGCAGTACTTCCAGTTGGCGCGAAACCTCGTCCGGTTCGGCTATCACGAGCAGTGGGACATCGCGGCGCCCCTGCATGTCCGCTATCCACCGCTCTTTCCCGCATTCCTCGCGGCGGTAGGGCTGCCCGCGGGCTGGAACGTCGACGCGATGCTGCTCGCCGTGGCGCTCTGTTCGGCGCTGGCGGTCGTGGTCTTCTTCGATGCGGCGCGCCGAGTGGTGGGCGTGGAAATGGCGCTCCTCGCCAGTATTCTGTGGGCGCTGAATCCGCTCATGGTGAAGACCAGCGGGTGGCTCCTTTCCGAGCCGCTCTTCAACCTCCTCTTCGTCATCGCCCTGTGGGGAATCGCGCGCGAGGAGGAGGGGGGGCGTTACGGCGTGCTGGCGGGGGCGGCGCTATCGGCCGCCGCGCTCACGCGTACGGCGGGACTGGCCATGGTGTGCGGGCTGATCGTCTGGTGGCTCTTCAAGCGCCGCTGGCGCCGAGCCGCCACGCTGGCTGTCGTGGCGGGGGGGACGATCGGCGTCTGGCTCGTCTACTCCTTCATGGCTCCCGAGTCGGAATCACAGCGTCTCTACTCGGCCGACCTGGCCAAGATCATCAGCTCGGCGCCGCAGGCGCCGCCCAGAACGAATGGCGTGCAGCACGATGGAGGCGCGGCGCCCACTACGGTTGCGCCGGCACCCCCGCCAACGGCGCAGCGACTGGAGCAACGGCTGCTGCGCATCGCCACCAACACGCTGCCAACGGTCCTGTCGTTCCGCACCGTGCAGCACACCATCGTCGATAATGTCGCGTGGCTGGTGGTCATGGTCATCACGGCGAGCGTGGGGGCGTGGGTCATGTTGCGCCGCTGGCCCGGCGCCGCGCTCGCGCTGGGGGCCTACCTGGCGCTGCTGACAGTTTGGACGTGGATGATGGATCGGTACTTCAGCCCGGTCATCCCGCTCATCTACCTGGCGATGTTGCTGGGCGCCTCGTCGCTACTTGCCCGCTTGCTCCCGCGGTGGCGCACGGCGGGGGTCCTTGCCCTCGTCGTGCTCCTCATGCTGGGCGAGATCCCGACGCTGGGCGCGCTCACCGTGGAGCGCTCGCGGTGCGATCGCGACCAGGTGACCACCTCACCGGGATGCTATCCCCCCGACGAGCGCGCGTACCTGCAAGCGGCGCAGTGGGTGCGCGACTCGACCCCGCCGGGGGCGGTCTTCATGGCGAGCAAGGAGGCGGCGTTCTTCACGCACGCGGGGCGTCGCACCGTGAACCAGATTGCAGCGCTCCGGGAGGACTCGGCCACCATCATCGCCTACCTTCGCCGTGTAGGGGTGACGCACGTGGTGGTGGGGCCGGTCGGCGTGCGCAGCCTGCGCCACGGGCGGTTGATGGCGCGTGTGTGTGACGACCTGATCCTGCTGCGCGCCTTTCCTCGCGAGTACGCCGTGCTGCGCGTGCGCGAGCCAGGCGAGGCGCGCGATGGAGGCGAGGCGTGTGACGCCCTGCGCTCGTGGCGCGACCGTGTTGCACCTGCCGACCCGCCACGCCGGCGCGTGCGCTCCTACTTCGAGAGGAAACCGCCAGCCGCAACAAGCGTCGCCCCATGACCCCGGGCGAAGATGTCGCTTCGGCGTGAGGGGTGGCGCGTCAGGAGCGCGCGCTTTCCTTCAGTGTGATGGGTCCCGCCGCGTCGTTCGTGCGCCAGTGCGAGGTGAGGCGGAAAATCACGAGGCGGTGGAAGAACTCCCAGCAGGTCGTGGCCCGCACGTGGGAGAGGCCGGCGCCGCGCATGCGCGCGAAGACGTTGAACTCCAGCACGCGCAGCCCCATCTGGTGCGCCTTGACCATCACCTCCGGGTCGAGGAGCCAGTCCCTCGACTGCAGCTCCATGGCGCGCACGACATCGGCGGGGAGGAGCTTGGGGCTGCCGTTCACGTCGATCGACGCCAGGCCGGGCCACAGGATCCGGACGAAGATGTTGTACGACGTGGAGACGAGCTTGCGCAGCACGCCATCCATGCGGAAGCGGCGCCGGACCTTGGCCAGCACGCGCCCGCGAGTCGCGGCCGCGGCCTCATACAGTCGCACCACGTCCTCGGCATCCACCTGGCCGTCGGCCGGGATGAAGCCGATCCACGGGGCCGTGCACAGCGGGATGCCGTGCAGGATGCCGTTGCCGTAGCCTTGGTTGACCTGGACGCGCGTGGGAACGATCCCGGGATAGCGCGCCTTGAGCGCCGAGATGACTTCGCCTGTGCCGTCCTTGCTTCCGTTGTCGACCGCCACCAGCTCCAGCTGGTATCCCGCGGCGGCAAACGCCTGCATCATTTTCGGGATGGTGTACTCGAGGACTTCTTCCTCGTTGTAGCAGGGCATGACGAACGAAACGTCCGGCCGGCGAGTGTCGGCGGGTCGCGGTTCGTGGGGTGACGGTTCGGTGCTCGGGAGCGAAGTGGAGATCACGCGGTGGTGAGTGCGGTGTCGAGCGCGCGCTCGTCGGCGCTGTGCATGGTCCTGCGCAGGTCGCGGGCGAACATCGTGCGAGTGAACTTGCCCAGCCCGGCCGGGTGCTCGCCGAAGGTCGCCATACGGCTCAGGATGAGCGCCTTCTTGTCGCCCTCGACGATGGCCCTGTAGCGCACACGTTCATCGGTGCTGTAGTCCTCGAGAGGACGCACGTAGCCTTCGCCACGCCACTTCTCGACATCATAGCGGCTGGTCCACGCCGGGGTCGCTTCGAGCGTCTCGGCGAACGGGGTGTGGAGCATCACGCAGTGCAAGTAGCGCACCATCGACTGGCGCGCGTCATCGCCCTGCGTCGCGCCGCGCTCGGCGAGAATCCGCTCGATGCCGCGCCCCAGGAAGTCGATCGCCTCCTGGGATACATAGAAACGCCCCAGCATCGAGTACTTCGACAGCAGGTTGCCGCCCTTGCTCCCGTCCACCAGCGACTGGAAGTTGGCGCGCGCCCAGGCCACGCACTCCTCCTTCGTGTCGAACAGCTCCTCGCGGCTCTCGACGACGAAGTCATCGATCACCCTGCGGAAGGCGAGCGGCGCCTCGTCGAGCAGCTGGTGCAGGCGCACCACCAGGTCGAACGCCTTCACGCCGTGATGGCGCGCGTACTCGAACGCCTCCTCGAAATTCCCCTCGTAGTGGAAGATCGTGAGGAGGAGGTGGAAGACCCGCGTCTCGAAGTACTCGGCGTAGCTGAAGGTCGGCGTCTCGACGACCATCTCCTCGACCTCGACCAGGTCTTCACCCGTGCCGTAGTTGCCCAGGTTGCGCGCAACCACGCGCCATTTTGTCTTGAAGCCGAACTTCGCGCGCTGCTCGGGATTCGAGAGCGGGGCCCCGTGCAGCAGCATCAGCTGGTGCGCCGACACGCGCTTCACGCCACTGTCGAGGAGGTCGGAGACCGATTGCATGAACGACGCCTTGGTCTCGCCCGGCATCGAGAGGATCAACTCGCCGTAGGCTTGCATCCCTTGCGCCTGCACTTCCTTCTGGATCTCGGCGTAGGCGTCGAGCGAGATGTTGGAGCGCTTGATGTTCTCCAGCACCTCGGGATTGAGCGATTGCACGGCCGACGTCATCGGGAGCGTGCCGCGCACCGTGCGCATCACCTTGATCACGCGATCGGCGCGGTTCTTCCCCGTGGTGGTGCGGATATAGCGCGGCCAGCCAAAGCGGTCTTGCAGATAGGCGATGTACTCGGCGATTTCCTGGTCGCGCTCGTACATCCCGAAGTTGTCGTCGGCGAAGCAGACCGGGAGTTCGGGGCGCACGCGCTCGGCGATATGCAGCAGGTCGCGGCAGACGTTCTCCACCGAATGCGCGAAGACCTTGCTGTTTTCCTTCACTGACGAGTTGCAGAACTGGCAGGTGAACGGGCACCCGCGGGCAATCTGCAGCATGGGGAAGTAGCCGCTCGAGTAGAACGGGTCCATCCACCCCGTGATGTACGGCGAGGGGATCTCGTCGAGGTCGGTGATGCGGGGGAGCGATGCCCCGCGCACGAAGGCCCCGGTCCTCGGGTCGATCCAGTCGTTCCCGGGCACCGTCTCCTCCAGCAGCCCCTCGCGCGATCCCTGCACGTCCACCAGTCGCTGCATGATGGCCAGGAAGGCGCGCTCGCCTTCGTATGTCGGGCCGCGCACCGCCAGGTCGATCTCGGGCATGGTGCGAAGGTGCGACTCCATCTCGGGGAGGGTGAGCGGGTAGTTGGGCCCTCCCATCATCGTCACGACACCCGGGTCGCGCCGCTTGGCGAAGCGTGCGAACGACTTGGCCAGTTCGTGGTTCCAGGCGTAGCTCGAGAGCGCGAGGACGTTCGGGGGGGCGCTCTCGAGGGCGGCGCGCAGCTCCTGGGGTTCCCGGAAGATCCGCAGCTCGACCGGTTTGAGGCTCCGCAGGTACGCCGACGTGTACGCCGCAAGGTTGGCGACGCCGATCGGGTAGATGTCGGAGCTGAACGTCTGGAGGTTGTGACCGAGGTCGGCGAGGTAGACGCGCATGCGGCAGCGGAGCCCTGAAATGGACGGAGGCCATGAGGATGTCAGGGTGGGATCGTCGCATTTCGCGACGGTTCCTGACCGAGGGCGGCGCTCGATGCCCCCTCCGAGTCACAAGGAAGTTGCAAAAGACGCGCCGGGCTCAGGCTTTTCGTTGCCGCTTGACCGGGAAGGCAATGGCTACGGCCGCGTAGGGGTCAAACGAGGGGCGGCGCGCGTGGTTGAGGTGCTCGCGCCAGGCAAAACGAAGCCCGTTCACGAAGCCCCCGCCATCCGCGGATGCTGTGCCTGTTGAGCTCGCGCAACAGCCGCCCGGCAACTGGGCACGCGATTGTGCCGGTGGCTCGGCCAAGGTGTCGCTAGCGCCACTCCAGGTGGTCGCGAAAGACGAAGCGGTCCTGGCCATCGACGCTGAGCCAGACGCCTTCCGCGTTGACCGGCCCACCGCCGGATCGCGTGGCACCTTCGGGGCGGGTGCGATCTTCGCCTCGCGCGCCAAGCGGATACCACACACCGGGCGACAAGGCGGGATAGAACGTCGCGAATCGGTCGAGAACGCGGGCCTCGCGCATGTCGGGTACGGGGGATATGAGTTCGAGGTGAAATGACTGTCCCCCCATCGCCGACGCAACTGCGGCGGCCAGCATTTTGCTCGCAGGCGGCCAGGCCTCCAGTCGGTAGGGTTGCAGCGCGAGACCGTACCTCACTCTCGAACGAGCTTGCACAAACTCAGCGTACTCATTCCGGTCTACAACGAGCGAGCGACCATCGAGGTGCTCATCCAGCGCGTCCTCGACGCGCGGATCCCGGTCGCGAAGGAAGTGCTCATCGGTGATGATGGCTCCAACGACGGGACGCGCGATATCCTGGCAGCCATGCCTAGGCGTCCGGAGCTTCGCATCGAGTTCATGAGCAGGAACGTGGGGCGCGGTGGGGTGCTCAAACATCTCCTCACACTCGCGACGGGTGACATCATCATCCACCAGGATGCGGATCTCGAGTACGATCCGTCCGAGTACGATCGCCTCCTGGCCCCGATCCTCACCGGCACGGCCGATGTGGTCTACGGTTCGCGCTTCAAGGGTGCGATCACGGGAATGGCGACGGCCAACAACTTCGGCAACCGCCTCATGTCGGCGATGGCGCGCACCCTGTACGGCGTCGACATTACCGACCTTATGACATGTTACAAGATGTATCGCCGGTCGCTGCTGGACGGGGTGACCCTGCACGCCGACGGCTTCCACTTCGAGGCCGAGTTCACGGCCAGGCTCGCGCGTCGCGGCGCGCGCTTCGCCGAAGTGCCCATCAGCTTCGTGGGGCGCACGGCGGAGGAAGGAAAGAAGATCAAGGCGACCGACGCGATCTACGTGATACAGAAGCTCGTGTCGTGCCGCTTCGGGGCGGCCTGACATGGCGCCGCACCGTACCAATAGCCGAGTAGTCGGTGTGATCCTGGCGGCCGGCAAGGGGACGCGGATCTACCCGTTCTCGGCCGACCTTCCCAAGCCGATCCTCCCGGTCTGCAACCAGCCGCTCCTGTCGTACCAGCTGGAGTTCCTCAAGCGGCACGGCGTGACGGACGTGACGATCGTCATTGGCCACCTGGGGTACGCGATCGTTGCCGCGTTAGGCGACGGACGCCGCTGGGGGGTGAACATCCGCTACGTGGAGCAGGGCGAGACGCTGGGGATGGCGCACGCGGTGGGAAAGCTCGAGCCGCACATCCACGCGCCCTTCATCCTGCTGCTGGGCGACATCTACTTCATCACGAAGGACATGGCCCCGATGATCGAGCGCGTCGCGTCGGGGGAGATCAACGCCTGCCTGGCGAGCAAGATCGAGCACGACCCGGAGATGATCCGCCGCAACTTTGCCATCATCCCGGATGCCGACGGGCGCGTGCGGCGCGTGATCGAGAAGCCGCGCCACGCGCGCAGCACCATCAAGGGGTGCGGGCTCTACATGTTCGACCTCAATGTGTTCGATGCGATCCGGCGCACGCCGCGCACCGCGATGCGCGACGAGTACGAGATCACCGACAGCATCCAGATCATGATCGACGACGAGCACCGCGTCTATCACAGCGCGCTGGTCGACGACGACATGAACCTCACGTATCCACACGACCTGCTGCGCCTCAACCTGATCGAGCTGCAACGCCGCGCCCTCCCGCATCTCGTGGGGCATGACGTGTCGATGCCGCCGGGAACGGTGATCGATGGGAGCGTGATTGGCGACGACGTGGTGATCGAGCACCCCATCCGTATCACCAACTCGCTCGTCTTCGAGGGAACGCACATCGCCGAGACGCACGACCTGGATCACGTCGTCGTCTTCGGCGAGAACATCATGCAGTGCGATCGCGCGGCGGTGGGGGCGTGAGCGAGACCAGCTTCCGTCACGCCCTCGTGACGGGAGGGGCCGGTTTCATTGGCTCACGGGTCGTGCGCGACCTGCTGGCGCGCGGGATGGCCGTCACCATCCTCGACGACCTCTCCACCGGGTCGCGCGACAACGTTCCGGCAGGGGCCACGCTGCTCGTGGGCGACGTCCGCCGCGCCGCCGACGTGACGCGCGCCCTGCAGGGCGTGGACGCGGTCTTTCACCTGGCGGCCAAGGTTTCGGTGCGCGGGAGCTTCGAGAAGGCGTACGACGACATCGAGACCAACGTCCTCGGCACGGTGAACCTGGTGCGATGCCTGGATCCAGCCGCCGTGCGCCACTTCGTGCTCGCCTCGAGCATGGCGGTGTACGCCGAGTCGGAACCGGGGGCATGCGTTCCCGAGTCGCATCTGCAACGCCCGCTCTCACCCTACGGTGTGGGGAAGATGAGCGCCGAGCTGCTGTGCCAGCAGATGCTGGCGCAGCTGGGCATCCCGTTCACCGCGTTTCGCTACTTCAACACGTTTGGCCCGGGACAGCGCTTCACGCCGTACGTCGGTGTCATCACGATCTTCGTGACCCGGCTGCTCTCGGGGGAGTCGCCGACGATTTTCGGCGACGGGCTGCAGCGGCGCGACTTCGTGCACGTGGACGACATCGCCGCCGGAACGGTGCTGGCGCTCGATGGCCCGCCCGGGACCTACAACCTCGGAACAGGGGTGGGGACGACGGTCAACGAACTCGCGGCGCTGCTGGTGCAGCTGGTGAACCCCGCGTTGCAGCTGCAACACGCCCCGGCGGCGGAGGGCGAACTGAAGCACTCGGTGGCCGACATCTCCGCGGCGCGCCGCGCGCTGGGCTATGCGCCGCGCCGCACGTTGCGCGGTGACTTGCCGGCGACGATCGCGGCGATCGCGGCGATCGCGTCAACCGTGACGACGTGAGCGACCAGCCGTCCGCCCCGCGGCCGCGCCGGGACGCGCGCTACATCTCGCTGCCGATCGTTGCGGTGGCGCTGCTCGCGGCGCTCGTGCACTTCATTCCGTACCTCGACGCGGCACGCCAGACGCCCGACGGGTGGCGCTTTACCGGCTACCTCAACGGGTCGCCGGACGAGATGCAGTACCGCATGCTGATGCAGCAGGCGTTGCAGCAGGGCCCCATCGTCATCGACCCGCTCACGACGGAGCCCCACAAGCCGCACATCGTTGTGCTCTTCTACTGGGGCATCGGACACCTCGCGCAGGCGCTCGACGCGCGCCCGGGGATCGTCTACGGGGTGCTGGGAGGGGTGTTCGCCGCGGCGGTCGCGCTTCTCCTCTTCTGGATCGTCGATCATTTCTCGAAGTCGCGCACGCAGACGTGGTGGGTCTACCTCGCGCTGGTCTTCGGTGGTGGCTTCGGGGCGCATCTCCGGTGGCTCGACTCCATCGATCGGTTGCGCCAGTTCCATCCGTGGGCGCAGATCGTCTCGGGAGGGCTCAACGCCTCCACGGTATTCGAGGCGTATCGCAATCACTACATCTTCACCACGCTCTTCGACTCGCACTTCCTCTTCTTCCTGCTGACGGCGCTGCTGGCCATCGTTGCGCTGTACTGGACGATGGTGCGCTTCTCGGTGGTGCGGCTGGCGGTGACGGCTGTCGCCTTCGCGGCGGTGACCGTGCTCCACATCTACGATGGCGTGACGCTGCTGGCGATCGGTGGGGGCGTCCTCTTCCTGTTCTGGGTGAAAGGGGGGCTGCCGACGCGCGCGATGTTCATGACGCTGGTGGCGTGCGGTATCGCCGTCGCCGTTCCCGTGGCGTGGCAGCTGTCGCTCTTCAAGCACTCCGGGCTTGGTATCCCCGAGTGGCGCGCCCCGGCCATCCTCTTCTCCGAACTTGCCCTCGCCTACCCGCTGGCGTGGGGGCTGATGGCCTGGGGGTTGGGTGACTATTGGCGGAAAGCAGGGCTGGACGAGGTCTTCCTGCTGGGGTGGGTGCTGGGATGCGTGACGCTGACGCTCTCCGGGCCATTCTACCCGTACTCCGACCGCGGCGTCCTCACGTTGCAGGTGCCGGCGATGATCATTGCCGGTAGCGTGTACTTTTCCCGGTACGCGCGCGTGAAGGCGAGCCATGCGGCGTTCGCCGTCTTCACGCTCATCGCCACCCCGGCGTGGAAGCTCTATCGCGAGGAAGTGACGACCTCCTTCGACCGACACCCCAGCGGCGAGGCGCCCGTCTACATCTGGATGGCGCCCGGGCACCAGGCGGTGTCGAAGGCGCTGCTCGCCAAGGCAGCCCCGGGTGACATCCTCATCGTCCCCAAGGAGCGCTTCTCCTTCCGCACCGATGACCTCTGGCTCACGATGGGCTACCCGGGGCGGCTGTACGCCGGCCACTACGCGCTGACGCTCGATTTCGAACGCAAGCGGCTCGAGGTCAACACCTTCTTCAAGGACGCCGATCCCGTGAAGGGGCCGGCCTTCCTCACGAAGGCAAAGGTCCGCTTCGTCTACCTTCGCAAGGAAGAAGGGGCCGATCGATTCGAGCACATGCCGGGGCTGGTCACGCTGGCCAGGACGGACGTGGGGACGCTCTTCGAGTTCACGGGGAGCGCGACACCGCCGTGAGCCGCCCCCCGTCCGCGGCGGCGCCGGAGACTGCCGGGCGAGGCGCATTCCTCGGCTGGGCGCTGCTTTCAATCGTTGGTCAGGGGGCGGCGCTGGCGCTCGTGACGGCGGGTAAGGGGGTCGGCTACCAGCATTACCTCCCCGTGGTGCAGCTGCCGACGCGCCCGCTCGCGCTCGCAATCGTCGCGGTGCAGGCGTTGCTCACGCTGTTCGGGCTGCGCACCGCGATCGGCGAGCTCCTCGCACGACTCGGTCGCCTCCTCCCGGGCTGGCGCCTCCCGCTCCTCGTGCTGGCGACGGTGGCCTGCAGCGCCGTGGTAGGGCGCGACCTCGTGCGGCTGGCGGGGGAGATGGCGTTCTCGTCGTTCGTGCAGCTGGTCAACCTTGGCACCGTGGTGCTGGCGGCGCGCGCGATGCCGCCGGTGGCGATCGACGGGTGGCGCGATCGGGTCGTGCGCCTGCTCGGTCCCGATCTGCCGCCTGACGAGAACGCGCCGCCGCGCCTGGACCGCTTCACGGTGCTCGCCGCCGTTGCGGCCACCGCGATCAGTGCGTTGCTCGCGCTCGTCGTGTATGGCCGGCACCCGCACCTGCAGGACGAGGTCGTCTACCTCATCCAGGCGCGCACCTTCGCCGCCGGCAAGCTCGCCCTTGCCAACCCGCCGGTCGCCAAGGCGTTCGAGTTCTTCCTGCTCGACATGAGCCCCAAGGGGTGGTACTCCCCGGTGCCGCCGGGTTGGGCGCTGGGGTTGGTACCGGGGGTGTGGCTGGGGGCAGTCTGGCTGGTGAACCCGGTGTTGACCGGCCTCAACGTCGCGCTCACGTCGCTCGTGCTGCGCCCCATCTACGGGGTGCGCGTGGCGCGCCTGGCGACGCTCCTCCTCGTCCTGTCGCCGTGGAGCGCCTTCCTCGGCATGAGCTTCATGCCGCACGCCATCACCCTGCTGTGCGGGTTGCTCGCGGCGCTGGGGGTAATGGCGGCGCGGCGCACCGGACAGGCGCGCTGGACGTGGCTGGGCGGGTTGGCGTTAGGCTTAGTGGCCAGCGTGCGGCAGCTCGACGCGATGATCCTCGCGCTCGCGCTCGGCCTCTGGAGCATCGGGCTCGGCGGGCGCCGCCTGCGCATCCCGGCCATCGCCGGACTCGTCCTCGGCTCCATCGTCGCGGCGGTGCCGCTCCTGTTCTACAACGCGCACTTCACGGGGAAGGGGTCGTACTTCCCCATGATGGCGTACAACGATGCGCTGTTCGGGAAAGGGGCGAACGACTACGGCTTCGGCCCCACGCGCGGCATGGGGTGGGCGCTCGACCCCAATCCGGGGCACGGCCCGCTGGACGCGATCATCAACACCACGCTCAACCTCGCCGCCACGCAGGTCGAGCTGTTCGGGTGGAGCATCGGCTCACTCCTTCTCGTTTTCGCCTTCATCCTGCGCGGGCGGTTGATCCGCAGTGACCGCGCCATGCTGGGCGCCGTCTTCCTCACCTGGTTCGCGTACTTCTTCAACTACTTCGCCGGCGGGCCGGACTTCGGGGCGCGCTACTGGTTCCTGATGATCGTCCCGCTGTGCGCGCTCACCGCGCGCGCCGCGCTCACCCTGGCCAAACTCGACACAGCGGTTGCGGACAACGCTTCGTCGCACGCGGTAGAGCGTCGCGACGCGCGCGTCCTGGCCGGCGTGGCGCTGGTGACGCTGGGGGCATGGGCGACCTTCGTCCCGTGGCGTTCCGTGGACAAGTACTGGCACTATCGCGGCATGCGCGCCGATGTCGCCTCGCTTGCGCGCGAGCGTGGCTTCGCGCGCGCGCTGGTGCTGGTGCGCGGGCGCGAGATCCCCGACTTCGGGTCGGCCATTGCCTACAACCCGCTCGACCTCTCGGAACCCGTCCCGGTCTACGCGCGTCGCACCACGGCGGCCACCGACAGCGCCGTGATCGCGGCCTTCCCCGATCGCACCGTCTGGTTCGTCGACGGCCCCAGCGTGACGAAGGCATCATATCGGGTCACCGCCGGACCGCTCTCCCCGGCAGAGGCGCTGCGCCAGGTGGGCCAGAACCCGCCCGCGCCGTAGCCGACGCACGGGCGCGAAGCGGTCGTCCCGACCGAGAGTTGCCGGGCGGTGTGCAAGTCAGGCGGGGTGGTGACGTCTCCTCTGCAGGACCCACACGAGGAGATGACCATGTCCGCCCAGGCCGTAGCGCACCCGACGTCGTCGCGTTCCACCATCGCCGCACTTTCCGCGGTCGCCGCCCTGCTCCTGCTGGGCGCCCCGCAGGGAGTTGCGGCGCAGGGGCGCCTGATCGGTCGGCCGTGCATCAACCCGACGCCGCCACGCTGCGCCCCGGATGCCGACTGCGTCGTCCCGGTGACGACGCTCCCCTGCGCACCGACGCTGGTGCGCGTGTCGAGCGACGTGAAGATCGCCCTCGCCGATCGCGTCCTGCGCTACGAGGTCACCGAGGTCTTCAAGAACGCGAGCGGTCGCGTGGCCGAGGCGGACTATGTCTTCCCGCTCCCGGCCGGCGCCGCCTTCGAGGACCTCAAACTGTTGATCAACGGCGAACTGGTGAGCGGCGAGACGATGACCGCCGACCGTGCCCGCGGCATCTATGAAGAGATTGTCCGTCGCCAGCGCGACCCGGCCCTGGTGGAGTGGATGGGGAGCGGGATGCTGCGCACGCGCATCTTCCCCATTGCGCCTGGCGAGGAGAAGAAGGTGGTGGTGCGCTACCAGAGCGTGGCCGAGCGCGAGGGCGATGCGTTGCGCATCGACTATCGCCGCGGGACGGATCCCAACGGCACGGGCGCCATGGTTCGCCCCGGGCAGCGCGTGAATCCGGCGCAGCTCCCGAGCGACACGCGCCGCGGCGAGGAGGGCGAGTGGTCGCGCGTGCGCTTTGTCTATCGCCCGGGCTCCAACTACGGAGAGCCGTACTCGCCCACGCACACGCTGCGCACGAAGGACGAGGGCGACCTGCGCTCGGTGGATGCACGAGGGAGCGCGAGCGACATGACGATCCTCCTCCCGCTGCGGCGCGCCAACACCGCCGCGCTCAGCGTCCTGGCGCACGCGCCGGGGGGTGAGCGCGGCTTCGCCCTCATTACCGTCACGCCGCCAGCCGCCTCGCGGCGCACGATGCCGCGCGACCTCACCTTCGTCGTCGACGTCTCGGGTTCGATGTCTGGGCGAAAGCTGGAGCAGGCCAAGGCGGCCGGGCGCGCGCTGCTGGAAACGCTGCGCCCCGACGATCGCTTTCGCATCATCGACTTCTCCACCGACGTGCGCTCGTTCCGCGACGGCTGGAGCGCCGCCACGGGAGACAACCTCGCCGAAGCGCGTCGCTACCTGTCGTCGCTGCGCGCCGAGGGCTCGACGAACATTTCCGGTGCGCTCGAGGAAGCGCTCGGCGCCCGCGCCACTGGCGACAGACTCCCCCTCGTGGTCTTCGTGACCGATGGCGAGCCGACGGTGGGCGAGCGCAATCCCGATGCGATCGCCGCGATGGCGTCGCGCCGCAGTGGTGAGGCACGCCTCTTCTCGGTCGGCGTCAGCGCCGATGTCAACGCCACGCTCATCGAGCAGCTGGCGGTGGAAGGGCACGGAACCGCGCATTTTGTGCGCGACAGCGAGTCGGTGGAGCGCGCCGTGGGGCTCCTGGCGCGGCGCCTGTCCACGCCGGTGCTCACGAACGTGAAGGTGCGGGCCGACGGTGTGCGCCTGTCGCAGCTGCTCCCCTCGGGCGAGCTGGATGTGTTTGCCGGACAGGACCTCGTGATCCTCGCCCGCTATGAAGGCGACGGGAACGCCACGTTGCGCCTGGAGGGGGAGTCGGTGGACGGCCCCGTGAGCTGGTCGACGCGCGCCAACTTCCCGGAGCGCACGCGCGACAATCCCTTCGTGGCGCGCCTGTGGGCATCGCAACGTGTGGGGTGGCTGGCCGCCGAGAAGCGCAAGCGCGGCGCGACGAGCGAGATGGACGAGGAGATCAAGTCGTTAGGCGAGCGGTATGGGATCCCGACCGAGTTCTCGTCGTACCTCGTGGTGGAGCCGGGGATGACGGTCGCCACCGCGGCAGGCGGCGCCACGGGCGGCGTGCGGCGCGATGCAGCATCGACACCGGTGACCCTGAGCTCCGACCTCGCGCGACGCAGGGGTTCGGAAGGCGCAGCAGACGCGGCGGCCGCCACGGCGCAGGCGGCACCGGCGGCACCGGCAATGGCCTCCAACGAGCTCCGCTTCGAGGCGGCGCGCAAGTCGGCGGCGCAGCGCGAAGCCAAGTCGCTGGGCGAGATGGACGCGATGGAGCCTGAAGGTGGGGCAACGCAGCGGCGCGTGGGGAGCCGGCGCTTTACGCTGGTGGGCGGGGTATGGATGGATGCAGCATATTCGAGCCGGATGCGCACGGTGACGGTGAAGCCCTTCTCCACCGCCTACTTTGCCCTGGTGCAGCGGTTGGGAGAGCTGGCGCCCGCCTTTGCCCTTGGCGACCGTGTGGTCGTGACGGGGCGGAAGGTGGCGGTGCGCCTTGCGCCTGACGGAGCGGACGCGGTGGAATCGCTCACCACCGCCGCGCTGGACGCGATCGTGCGCGACTGGTGAGCGATGGGAGGTGCGGCGGTACCTGGCCAACCGCTGGCCGGCGTTTGACCAGCGGTTGGCCGGCGGTTGGCAGGCGAGAAGGTGCAGCGCGACGTTCACGCACCACACGACGTGACCCGACGCAATGAACGACCACGAACTGGAGCGATTGTTCCGCGAGTACCACCGCCCCCTGGTGCGTTACCTGACCAGGCGGCTGGGGGACCGCGACTGGGCCGAGGAGGTCGCGCAGGAGACGTTCCTGCGCGCCCTCCGCCAGGACGTGCTCACCAGCGAACGGTCGTGGCTCTTTGCCGTGGCAACCAACCTCGTGCGAGACGAAGCCCGCAAGGATGATCGCCGGCGCCGCCAGTTGCAGCTGCTGGCGGCTGAGGAGCAGGAACGCATCGCCGAGCCCGTGGAGGCCTCGATCGAGCGGGCCCAGGAGCGGGCGCAGGAGCAGGCGATGGCGCGCCGCGCGGTCGATGCCCTGGCCGAGCGGGACCGGCTGGCGCTCCTGATGCGCGAGGAAGGGTTGGACTACAACGAGATTGCCGAAGCCCTGGGACTGTCGGTGGGATCGATCGGCACGACGCTGGCGCGCGCGAGGCGCCGCCTGGCGGAGACGTACGAAGCGCTGCAAGGCGATGCACAGCGACGTGCTGGAGGGAGCCATGGAGCACATTGACGAAGGGACCATCCACGCCTGGCTCGACGGCGCCTTGCCGGCGAGCGAGGGCGCGTTCATCGAGGCGCACTCGGCGTCGTGCAGCGCCTGCGCGGCCGCGATCGCCGAGGCGCGCGGGCTCATCGCCGCCTCGTCGCGTATCCTCGCCACGCTGGACGACGTTCCGAGCGGGGTGATTCCCACGCGTGGGCTCGCCGCGGAGACGGTGCGCCCCCGCCCCGCGTCGCCCCCGTCAACGCCGTCGCTGACGATGGAGAAGCCGCACACGGGTGTAGCGCCACGCCCCCACCGTGGCTGGTGGCAGCGCCCGCAGCTGGCGGCCGCGGCCAGCATTGCCTTCGTCGCGGTGGCGCTGTCGGTGGTTTGGCAACGGTCGCCACGCACCTCGATTGCCGACCTCGCGAGCGACGCGGCGTCGGAGCCGGCGGTGGCGCCGGCCGCGGTACCTGCGGCACCACAGGCGACCGCACCAGCGTCACCACCAGCGACCCTACGCTCGGCTGAGCGCTCGGCTGAGCGCGTGGCCGAAGTCGCGGGGAAGCCTGGCGTGGCGGCCGAGTCGACGCGGGCCCTGACGCCGCCAGCTGCACGGCGGAACGCTGCAGCCGTCGTTCGGCAGGGGCCGGCGCCGAACGTTTCGGGGGCGACCGCGGCCACCGGCGCTGCGCAGCCTCTGGCGGAGCCGTTGCGGGACGTGAGCGCGCGGATGGACCGGGCCGGGCGCGAAGTCGCGGCGCAGTCCAACGAGGCGAAGCGGAGAGAGACGCCGCCCCCCGTCCCCGCCGCCGTCGCCGCTTCGACGATGGCGGCCAGGACGCGCGCGGCGGAGGATGCCGCCGCCATGGACTCGATGTCCCGGAAGGCGGTCCCCGCGCTCCGGGCCGACGCGATCGTGCGCACGGAAGCCGAGCGGCTGCGCGGTGAGGTCGACGTTGCGCGCCGGTCGGTACCGGCCCCCGCCGCCGCCCCGCCCAGCGCGCAAGTGCCTCCCGCTGGCGGTGCGGCCAAGTCAGCGGTCGGCACTGCCCTGGCGCGCGTCACGTCATCGAGCGCGCCGACACCGGCGACGCTCGCCGGCTGCTACCAGCTGCAACTCACCGCCGCCGCGCGCGATGCCGGACTCGCTTCGGCCGTTCAGCTCCTCGCCTCAGGCGCGGGCGAGGACGAGGCACGCCCCGCGTACGCGGTGCGCCCGCTCCCTCCGGCGGTGGAAGCGAGGGGGGGCGCGGTCGCGGCCACCGCGACGACGACGGCCGCCGTGGTGGCGTGGCGCTGGACGCTCGTGCCGAACGGTGCGGCGAACGGCGTGGCGCTGGTGAAGGGAAGCGGAAGCACCGCCTCGCGCTTCGTGATGGCGATTGCGAGTGGCGAGGGGCGCTCTCTCGCCGAGGGCGCCCTGGCCGCGACCAGGATCGCCTGCCCGGATCGTTAGGCAGAGAAGCGACCGCGGCACCGCGCGATCGGACTCGCGCGGTGCCGCCGCGTGACACGAGACCCTGAATGGGAGCCCGGCGTTAGGCGTCAGTCGGTACGCAACATGTTCACCGGGTCGACGCGCGCCGCCCGCACCGCCGGGATGATCCCGGCCATGAGCGCCGCCAGCGAGAAGAGCGCCGCCGCCCCCACGTACACGGTGGGATCGGTGGTCGTCACCCCCACCAGCTGCCCCACCAGCGCTCGGCTCCAACCGACGGCGACCACGCTCCCGATGACCACGCCAAGCAAGGCGAGCCGCACCGTCTGCCACAGCACCCAGCGCGACACCGACCCCGGCGTCGCGCCGAGCGCGAGGCGAAGCCCGATCTCGCGCGTGCGCTGCACGACCAGGAAGGCCATCACGCCGAAGATCCCCACGGCGGCCAGGAGGAGGGTCATGAGACTAAACGCCGAGAGCGACCATGCGCTCACGCGCCGCGCCTGCAGGAGCGCCTCGAGGTACAGCGCCAGCGGGCGAATCGACGTTTGCGGGCTCGACCCGGCCACCGGGATCGCCGGATCCACCGAGAGGACGGCCGCACGGATGAGCGGCGTGAGCGACGCCTCCGGCATGGTGGAACGGATTGCCACGAAGATGCTCGGCCACACATTCCACGTGTAGGGCACGTAGACCGCCGGCGGGGGCGGTTGGTCCACACCGAACAGTCGCTCGTCGGCAATCACGCCCACGATGGGGGCGGTGACCGGCGTGCCCATGTCGCTCCGACCCTGCGCCATGCGCGTGACCGTGACGACCTTCCCGATGCCATCCGTCCCGCTGGCAAAGCGACGCACGAACGCCTCGTTCACCACCACCCCACTCCCGACCGAGGTCAGGTCCTCGTCCGAGATGAATCGCCCGCGCACGAGCTGCCCCCCGAGCGCGGCGAGGTATCCCGGAGACGCGGTGCGATAGACGGCGACATCGCTCCCGTCGGTGGCGGGCGGTGCGTCGGTGCGCACCGTCGTGAAGATGAAGGCGCCCGCGAATGGCGCGTGGTTGACGAGCCCCACCTGCGCGACGCCAGGGATCGCCTTCAGTGACTGCTCCAACTGGCGATAGAGTGCGACCGCACCCTCCGGCGTGTCGTACTTCCCGGGTGGCGGAAAGACGCGCAGCACCTGCACCCCCTCGGGCTCCACGCCCAGCGGCGTGGCGCCGAGCACGGTGAGCGTGCGCCCGAGGAGTCCGGCGCTCACCGCGACGACGACGGCCAGCGCGACCTGCACCACCACGAGCGCACCGCGCAGCCGCGTGCTCGCGCGCGCCTCGCCACTCCCCGCGGTGCCGTGCCGGAGCGCACCGGCCAGTTGGGTGCGCAGCGCCGATCGGGCGGGGAGGAGCCCGAGGATGACGGCGACCACCGCGACCACGGCCAGCACGAACAGCATGGCGCGCGCGTCGAGCTGCACCTCTCCCAACCGCGGAAAGACGGCGGGCGCCCAGCGACGGATGGCGCCGAGCATCGCCGTCGCGGTGGCGATCCCCGCCGCCCCGCCCAGCGCGGCGAGGAGCGAACTCTCCACGAGGAGCTGTCGCGCCAGCCGCCCGCCGCGCGCGCCTAACGCGGTGCGCACCGCCAGCTCACGCCGGCGCGCGGCGTCGCGCGCCACCATCAGCCCCGCCGCGTTGAGCGTCGTGACCAGGAGGACGAGCGCCACCACCAGCGCCAGCACGCGCAGCCGCGCGCGGGCGTCGCCCAGGACGATGTCCATGATCCCGGTCAACGCGACCTGCGTCCACTGCGCCGCATCCTCCGGGTACTCGAGCGCCATAGCCTGCACGATGGAGTGCATCTGCGAGTCGCCCTGCTCGCGCGTCACACCCGGCGCCAGGCGCGCCGTGACCTGCGCGTCGACGTGCAGCGTGCGCTGCTCGAGCACGAAGCGCGAGCGTGCCGGCAGGAGCTCGATCGGAGTCCAGGTGTCGGCCCACGCCGGCTCGTTGAAGGTTGCCGGCATCACGCCGACGATCGTGAAGGTGCCGTTGGCCGTGGCAATCGACTGCCCGATGGCCGACGGGTCACCCCCAAAGCGCTGTTGCCAGAGCCGCCATGACAGGACAATGGGGCGCTCGTCGCCGGCAGGGGCGGCAAAGGTGCGTCCGCGTGCGGCGGCGACGCCTAACGCGCCAAAGAAGTCTTCACTGACATAGGCCGACAGAATGCGGCGCGTCCCCTCGGGCTCGGGGAGCGAGAGGTCCTCGCCGCGCACATACGCCAAGCGGTCGAACGCCGTCGCTCGTGCTTTCCAGTCACGAAACGTGGGATACGATGGCGGACGCTGTCCGCCGCTCGGCGATCGCTCCGTGATCGAGAAGAGCCGATCGGCGTTGGGATAGGCCAGCGGTCGGAGGACGATCCCGTCGAGCAGCGCCCACACCGTGGTGGAGGCGCCGATCCCCAGGGCGAGAATGCCGATGACGAGCGTCGCGAAGAGCGGGGCGCGTCGCATGGAGCGGAGCGCGAGGCGGGCATCGTTGCCCAGGTCGTCCAGCCAGGAGGGCATGCGATCGCGAGGGAGCGGGCGAGGGAGCGGGCGGGGGAGCGTTCGCGTCAGGTTCAGAACTTGGTCACCGGCGCTTTGCTCGGGGTTTTCTCCCGCCTGTGGCTGGCGCCCGCTTGGCTGGCGCGCGCTTGGTTGGCGCCCGCTTGGCAGGCGCCCGCTTGGCTGGCGCGCGCTTGGCCGGCGCAACGGCGCGGATCCCCTGCAAGGCGGCGGCGACCCATTCGGCAAGCTCGGGGTCGTCGGCGACGATGTCGGCGGGGACGAGGACCCAGGTTCCCATCGGGCGTTCGCCGTCAGGTGCAAACGGCGTGATGCCGGGGCGCGCCAGGGCGTTGGGGTAGTCCACGGGGGTGAGCTTGGCGAGGAGCCCCTCGCCCCAGACGATCACGAACGTCTGCTTCCCCTGCAGAAAGCCGTAGCCGCTGAAGACGCGGCGTTCACGCGACCCCCGTTCGCCCAACCGGGCCAGGGCGTCGCGCACACGCTCCACCAACCCGGGATCGAACGCCATGGGGGCTCCGGCGGAAGCCCGCCAGCGTCAGGCGGCGGGCTGGTCGCTGTAGTGTGTGGGAATGGTCTGCGCGCAGCGCACGAGGGCAGAGATGGCGCGCGCGTGCATCATGAGGGCGTTGACGTCACCGGTCAAGCGAACCTGTCCGCGCATGACCGCGGCGACCGGGTCCAGCGCTCCCGTCATGATCTCCTTCCATGTGCCGTACTCGGCGCGGAATACAAACGGAGCCGTGCAGGCATCGGGCGACATGATGCGCGCCGTGTGACACAGCCCGCGATCGAGCAGCATCTCGAGCGCCACGGGGCCGATGAGCCCCACCGGCGCGCCATCGTCCAGGACGAAGGCGAGCGGCGACTGCCATTGCAGCCCCGCCTGCCGGTACGAGACGTCGCCGTTGACGGCGTCCCGGAAGGCGTCAGCCCAAACTTGGGAAAAGAGAGGAGGAGTCACGTGGTGCGACGAACTGCGAGGCGCAGGTGACGCTCCATCCGGCGACTGCACCCGCGCTGAACGGTCGTTCGGGCGCGGGCACTCAGCCCTACGGGCGGGTCTAGTGATGCCTCCTGGCGCGCCGAAGGGCACGCATCACGGTACGCCCCGCCGCAAAGGCGCCGGCGACCGTGTAGAGGTAGAACGTGTAGACCCGCCACCAGATGAGCGATGCACCCAACAACCGTGCAGGGAGCGTGCCGTCGAGCGCGACCTTGAACGCGACCTCCACCATTCCCCCGCCCCCGGGCGCCGGCGCGACCGCCGCACCGTAGAGCAGAATCAGCGGCCACAACAATAACGGACCCAGCGCCACATTCCCGCCGTAACTCCACACGATGATCGGCAAGGTCAGCAGTCGCGAACTCACGTGCAGGATGGAGAAGATCAGGGCGAGGAACATCGTCCCGCGCTGCGCATCCCGTAGTGAATCGACGCTTCCCCGCAGCTGTCGCAGCCCCCGCTGGACGCGCCGCCAGATGAGCGCATTGACGCCCATCAGGCGTACCCAGCGCGGCCGCGGCCCCCGGGAATTCCGCTTGGACAGCATGAGCGCCAGCGCCCCCATCCCCAGGACGCCGGCGGCATAGAGCGTCACCGTGCCGAGGAGTCCACGCACCAGACCGGTGGACTCGTGCAGCAGGAGCCCCAGCAAACCTGCCACGACAAACAGGGAAATCGCTTCGAGGAAAACCTCGAGGTAGAGGACGAGCACGACCCCTCCCAGCGGCGTCCCCCCTTCGCTCATGATGAGGAAGCGGGCCGGCTCGGCGCCCGAGCGCGAGGGGGTGATGGCGGCGGCGAAATCGCCGCCAAGCGTGGTTCGGAGGATCGCGCCCCATGTGACGGGGACCCCAATTGCCTTTGCGCTATACCGGATTTTCACAACCCGGAACAGGATATCGAGACCCCAGGCCGCGAGGCAGAGGAGGTGCCCCCACCACGGCAGTCCGAGCGGGGCTCCCTCCGCCGGCCAGTTGGACGAAATGACGTAGGCCGAGACACCGAACGTCGCCAGGAAGGAGACGGCGGTGAGGAACCAGCGGAGTGGGGTCAAGGGCCAGGGGCGGGGGCGTGGATGCGGAGAGGGAGCAATCTATCGGAACCGAGGGCAGGGCTAGAAGCCAAGGATGAGCGCGCCGTTAAACGAACGGGCACCGACCGACATCTCATACGGTGAAGCTCCCCCTCGGGGATTCTTGCGAATCGTGAATGGAAGCGACTCGGTGGGACTGACGCTGTGGGGGTGATGTCCCGTTCGATCGCCGTGGATGAGGCGACGCTCTCGGCGCGGGCGCGGGAGGGGGACGCGCGCGCCTTCGAGGGGTTGTATCGCGCTACGTCGGAGCGGGTGTTTGCGCTGTGCCTGCGAATGACGGGCGATCGCGAGCAGGCGCGCGAGGTGGCGCACGACGTGTACGTGCGGGCATGGGAGAAGCTCCCCGGCTTCCGCGGCGACGCGGCGTTCAGCACGTGGCTGCATCGGTTGGCGGTGAACGTGGTGCTGGAGCGCCAGCGCCGCGACCGGCGCCGTCAGCTGCATGAGCGTGCAGGATTCGACGACGAGGACGACGCTGCGCCGTCGCTGCGCGCGAGCCCTGACGACGTGGGGGCGCGGCTCGACCTCGAGGCGGCCATCGCGCGCCTCCCGACCAATGCGCGCACCGTCTTCGTGTTGCACGAGGTGGAAGGATACCGGCACGAGGAGATCGCGCGTGCCATGGACATAGCCGAGGGGACGGTGCGGGCCCACCTGCACCGCGCCCGGCGCCTGCTGATGGAGTACCTCTCGCGATGAACGACGACAGGTTCGAGAACGGACATCCGGCGTGGGGCGTGCTCAACGACCTGGCCGACCATCGCGACGACGCCTTGGGCGGCGCGGCGGGCGGCGCGACAGACGACGCGGAGCGCGTCATGGTGCGCGGTGGGATGGCCGGCGTCGTGGCGCATGTTGCGGTTTGTGCGCAGTGCCGGGCCACGGTGGCGGCGATCCGCGACCTGTCACGCGGAGCCGCGGCGTTGGACCGGGGTGCCGCGCCGCCGCCGGTACTCTGGGACGAGATCAGTCGGTCGATTGCGGCTGGCGGACACTCGCCCGCGCGAACCCCGGACGCCACGCCGGCGCGTGGTGCGGCCAACGGCGCCGTGCTGGCGTTGCCGAGGCGCACGTACACCTTGGCACCGCGCACGCTCGCCGCGGCGGCGCTGGTCCTCATGGCGCTCACGTCGGGCGTGACCGCGCTCCTGCTGCGATCGCGGGCGACGGCGCCTGCGCCCGTGGCGGCCAGCGCACCACGCGCGGCGCCTGCCCCGGTTGCGGCTGACGGCACGGGGGCGCTCCCGGCGTCGTTCACCGCCGCCGAATCCGCCTACCTCTCCAACCTCGCCGAACTCCACGCCGCCTTCCTGGCGCAACGCTCGGCGCTTGCCCCTGCCACCGTCGCGGTCGTCGAGCGCTCGCTCGCCACGATCGACTCGGCCATTGCCGAGGCGCGCGCGGCGCTCGTCGCCGACCCGGCCAACCAGTCGCTGGCCGAGCTGCTGTCGGCTACCTACCAGCACAAGGTCGAGCTGCTGCGCCGCGCGACCGAGTACTCCGCCTCATGACGCCATTCCCATCTCGAGCGCGCGCATCGCGCACCCTCGCGGCCGCGATGGCGCTTGCCGTCATCGCCCTCGCCACGTCGCGGCCCCTCGCCGCGCAACAGACCGTCGACCGGCGCTACGCCGTCGCGCCGGACCTCTCGTTCCGCGTGAAGGGGAGTATCGGGTCGCTGCGCATCGTGGGGTGGAGCAAGGACTCACTCGTGGTCACCGGCTCGCTCCCTCCCGCGGTGCAGATGGAGATCGGCGTGGGCGGCGATGGCCGGTCGCCGGCGCGTGGGGCCAAGATGTACCTCGAGTCGCCTAACGACGACGCAGCAAGCACCGGCGTGCTGGAGATTCGCGTTCCGGCGCGCTCGCGGGTGTGGGTCAAGTGCGGGACGGCCGACGTCGAGGCGCGCGGGGTGGATGGGGGGCTCGACATCGCGGTGATTGGCGGGCGGGTGCGCGTGAACGCGTCGCCCCGCGAGCTGCAAATCGAGGCAATGGACGCCAGCGTGGCCGTCGACGGCACGCCGGCCTGGCTGCGCGCCAAGACCGCCACCGGCGACATCACGCTGCGCGGTGGGAGCGAGGACCTCGCCCTGACCACGGTGAGCGGGACCATTCGCGTGGAGCAGGGGGCGGTGGAGCGCACCCGCCTGGAGTCGGTAACGGGCCCCATCCAGCTCCTTGGCGCCATCGCGCGCGGCGGCGACGTGACCATCGACTCGCACAGCGGCGAGATCCAGCTCGTCGTTCCCCGCACGGGCGACTTTGCCGTCACGGCAACGTCCATCACCGGGTCGGTGGTGAACCGCTTCGACGCGACACGCCCGGCCCCTGGCCGCGAGGGGCGCGGCGCCGAACTGGTGCTGGAGCGCGGCTCCGAGTCGGCACGCGTGGCGGTGCGCACGTTCAAGGGGACGATCACCGTCACCGCCGCGCCGTTGCGGAAGTGACCGCGGGCGCACGACCGGCGACTAAACGCGGGGGGCATGCGCGGCATCTGAAGGGGTGACGGGCTCGATGCCCCTAACGATGAGAGGATATCGCCATGCGTCCCATGACTACGCTGCGTTCCCTTGCCCTGGTGGCCCCGCTGGCTGCGGCCCCCGCACTCGGGTGGTCGCACGAGCGTCTTGACCGCGCCGGCACCGGCGCTACCACTGGCGCCGTCGGTGGCGCCGCCGCTGTCATCGCCGCTGGCGCGCGCGCCACATTCGGGCCGCCGTGGATCTCGATCGAGTACCCGGTGAATCCATACGATGCCACGACGCGCTCGGCCTTCCTCGTCGTGCACGCCTTTCACCATGGAACGCCGACCGGCTTCCCGGTCTCCGGCTCGGCCGAGGGGCTGGTCAACGGCGAGCGGCGTTCGATCCCGCTGCGCTTCACGACGACCTCGCGCACCGGCGTGTTCGCGCTCGAGCGGCAGTGGCCTAACGACGGCACGTGGACGCTCGTCGTCTCGATAGCACAGGGCCCCGAAGACAACGCGTCGGCCATCGTCGAGCTGGGGCGAGGCGGCGAGGTTGCGGCGGTGCGCGTTCCCACTCGACGCCAGGATGGGTGGACGATTCCCGCGGCGGTAGCGATGCAGGATATCGATGCGTCACTGCGGCAGCGGGCGGCGCAGCTGTCGGCACGCTAGCGCGAGGGCTCGCATTCCCGGGGTGCGGCGCGCAGATTCCGCGCGTGCCCTCCCCGTGCGCCCCCTCCGTCTCGCGCCAACGCCGGTGTTGCCGGTCCCGCCCCGGCCATCGCGGGCGCCGCGGCTTCACCTTCGTCGAGATCCTCGTCGCCATGATGGTCTTTGCCATCCTGGTGGCGCTGGCCGTCGCGCGCTATCGCGCCATGAAGGAGCGAGGCTACCTGGCCGAGATGAAGACCGACCTCGGGAATCTCCGCATCGCCGAGGAGGGCTATTGGGCCGACCATGGGCAATACACGGTGAACCAGGCGCTGCTCGACTACAAGCCGGGTTCGCGCGTCACGGTCATCATCACCGTCTCCGATCCCTACGCGGGCTTCGACGCGCAGGCCACGCACGTCTCCGCGCCAGGCATGGTGTGCCAGATGTACGTGGGGCGCGCCGTCTCCCAGGTGCCGAGCGGGCAAATCAGCTGCAAGTAGCGGTGCAGCGTGTGCGCGGCCAAGGCGTTCGGTGCCGCGCAGCGATCGCACGCTGCGCGATCACATCGACTACCGCGACAGCCGCAACCCGAAGCTCGCCGTGCGCCCCTGCGTGATCTGCAGGTTGTCGCGCTCGTTCTGCTGGACGTTGGTCACGTTGTCCAGGCGCAGGTACCACTCCGCGCCGCGCGCGAGCGCGTACGAGAAGCCGATGAAGGGCTTCGTGATCGACGGGTACTCCACCCAGTAGCTGCGCATCTCCGGGTGCATCGTGTCGCCCCCCATCTCGTTGCCGTAGAACGAGAGCCAGTCGTAGCCGGTCCAGCGCCCAACGAACGACGCGCCAGCGGTGGCCCGGAAGCGCGCGCCTTC
Source organism: Gemmatimonadaceae bacterium (assembly GCA_020852815.1). Lineage (NCBI taxonomy): Bacteria > Pseudomonadati > Gemmatimonadota > Gemmatimonadia > Gemmatimonadales > Gemmatimonadaceae > Gemmatimonadaceae bacterium. Next base: position 347,910 of record JADZAN010000024.1, read on the forward strand.
CCAGGTGAGCGAGGCCATTCCCGCCGTGGTGGGCACCTCGGGCACGCGGTCGCCGACACCCAGGTCGCCCGTGTACGAGCGGGAAAGCGCCTGCACGCGCGAGTCGGTGAGCGCCCAGGTGAGGTCGCCGCGCAGCGGCCCGGTGCGCGCGCTCCCTTCCAGCTCGATCCCGCGGTTGTGGATCTGCCCCACGTTCTGGAACTGGACCGTGCGCGCGCTCATGCGCCGGTTGGCCACCACCTGCTGGATGAGCCCGTCCGCTGTCTGGCTGTAGGTGGTGAGCGACAGGTTGGCGCGGTCGCCGACATACAACTCGACCCCCGCCTCGGTGCCGGACTGCACCTCGGGCATGAGGTTGGGGTTGGCCAACTGGCGGAAGCCCAGCGTCTGGATGGCGCGGCGCGCGTTAGGCTGTGGCGGGCGGATCCCCTTGCCGTACGCCGTGCGGAACTTCACGGTCGCGCCGCCGAGGTCGCGCGTGAAGGCCGCGCCGACCATGGGCGCGAACGCCGTCCCGTAGTTGTCGCCGAACGACGAGTTGTGCTCGCCGCGCAGCCCGGCGGTGAGGAAGAAGGCGTCGTGCACGTCCAGCTTCACCTGTCCAAACAGCCCGCTGTTGTTCACGCGGTCGTTGTACAGCGACGCCAGCCCGCTCCCCGTCCCCGAGAGGTCGGAGCGGTAACCCAGCCGCTCGCGCAGCAGGACGCTCCGCTCCGCGCCTAACGTGGCGCGCAGCGAGAGGTCGGGGCCGTCGACGAGCGTGAGCGCCATCGCGTAGCGCAACGACGTCTTGGCGGCGTTCTCCTTGGTGGCGCCGAGCAGTGCGTCGGCAACGGTGGCCGGCTCGCGCTGCGGCGCGATGGCGCCCGCGTGACGATCGAGCCCGATCACCAGCGTCTGCCGAAACCAGCTGCGCGGCTGATAGTCGGCGGTGAGGCCGTACGTCTCGTTCTCGATTTCCTGCGCCTCGAGGAGGGGGCGAATGGTGGACGGGACGGGGTTGTTGCCGAGGAGCGGGTTGGACGGTGCGATGAAATGGATGTCCGCATAGCGCATCGTCGCGTCCAGGCGGAGCGGGCCCAGCATGGTGCGCGCCCCGCCAAACGTCCCGCGATATCCCGACGAACCACCGGGGACGATTGCCCCCGCCTGCTCGAATGTGCCGCCCAGCCCTAACGACGATCGCGCCGAGCCCACCGAGAGCATGGCCGAGTGATGCTGCGTCCCGCTGGCGCGCTCGGTGAAGCGACTCTCCATCATCCCGCCGGTGAGCGACGCATCGATGCGCGGCTTCCACGTGGCCGACGGCGACCCCTTCTTCGTCACGACCTGCACCACACCGCTGATGGCGTCCGAACCGTACAGCGCCGATCCCTGCGGCCCGCGAATCACCTCGATGCGCTCCACCGAGTACGGGTCGATGGCGAAGAGGAGGTAGGGCGACGCAAGCTCGACCCCGTCGACGTACGTCTTGAGGTAGTTCGCGTTGAACGACGCGGAACCGCGCACCGAACCGATCTGGGCAAACGGACCCGAGATCCCGAGGTCCCACGCCACCACGCCGGGAATCCCCGTGCGAAAGAGCTGCTCCATGCTCGTGGCCCCGCTCTGCGCGATCTGCGTCGCGCTGAGGACCGAGACCGCGCTCGCCAGCGATCGCTCAGGCGCCCCGGCGGCCGGCGTCCCCATCACCAGGACGCGATCGATCACCTGCGGGCGCAGCGACTGCCGGGTGAATAGCGGCGACACCGGCGCGGCACTCGAGTCGGCGTAAAGCGCCGCCACGCTGTACAGCGACCGCCCGGGCACCTTCACCAGGATCACGTAGCCCGACGGGCTCACGACCACGTCGAGATCGGTGTCGCGCAGGATCTCGCGAATGACGTCGCCCACCGGCGTCCGCTCGCGCGCCACCGTCACGCGGCGCATGGCCGGGATGATGTCGCTGGAGTACGAGAGGCGAAGGGCGGCGCGCTCCGCCACCTCGCGCAGCGCCTGCTCGATCGGGACGCCGACCAGGTGCAGCGAAACCGGGCGCGCGAGGAGGGCGCTACGAGACGCGACGCGCGCGTCCGCCGCAGAATCGGCGCGCGCGACCTGCCGTTCCGTGGCGTGCTGGGCCCACGCGATGCCGGATGGGCGGGTGGCAAGCGCCACGAGGGCGGCGCTCGCCCATGCGCGCGCCGCCCTCCGCGTGATGCCCCCGCACCGGGATTTCACGCACCGCCCTCCGCCAGTTGCAATTCGCGGTCGCGCGGGGCGGACGAGGAGTAGCCCGACCCGAGGAACTGCACCTGCGCGCCAGTGCGCGTGTAACGGACGTCGAGGCTCATCCCGATGATGCGAAGGACTTCGTCGAGCGTCTCGCGCTCGAACGTGACGGTCAGGTGCTTGTCGGCGATCGCGGCATCGGTGACGCGCACCTGGACCCCGTACCAACGTTCGAGATCGCGCGCCACGTCGGCCAGCGGGGTATCCGTAAAGATGAGACGCCCCGATGAGAAGGCTGTGAACGGCGACACGTCGATCCCGCGCTGCACGTCGATCGAGCCCGCGCCGGCGATGGTCGCCATATCCCTCGGCTCGAGCACGATCGCGGTGTCGGCACTGGCGCCGTGCCGCACGGCCACCGACCCAGACGCCACGGCCACGCGCACCGATTCGCTCTCTCCGTACCCACGCACCGCGAACTCGGTACCGAGGTCCTCTATGACGGTCTTCCCCACAAAGACCCGGAACGGCCGAGCCTGGTCGTGCACCACCGTAAACAGCGCCTCGCCGGTGAGTTCGATTTCGCGCGCCCCCTTCCCGAACCCCTCGCGTGCACGGAGCGTCGACGACACGCCGAGGCTGACCACCGATCCGTCGGGGAGCTTGACCGACCGGCGCTGGCCGGTCGCGGTGGCGAACGACGCGGGCTCGCCGATCGCTACCTGCGTTCGATTGTCGCTGCTCGAACGCAGCCTTGGCAGGAGGGTGGCTCCAGCGATGAGGATGACAGCGGCCGCGGCCACCCGCAGGATGACGCCAGTCTCCAGCCACCAACGACGCCGCGCTGCGATCGAGACGACTGGAGCGCCCTTGAAGTCGTTTCGAGGTGCGGCTCCGGGAGCCGTCCGAGCTGCCGACCCTGCCCCGGCTACGCGCGACGAGAGCTTCGACCATGCGCCGTCCACATCCCACACTGGCTCAGGGAGTGGCGCTTTCCACGCGATGCGCATCGCCTCGAGCGCAGCGGCCCGCGACGAGTCGCCGGCGGCCCACTGCTCGGTCGCCAGCCGCTCGGCATCGGACCCTTCGCCCGCGAGGAGGCGGGCGAGGCGCTCGTAGTCGCCGTCGGAGAGTTGGTCGGGATGCATGGAGTCTGGATCGCGCACGACAGGGAGACACGCGGGGAACCGCCCCCCCCTACCCGGGGTCGATGCGAGGCTCGGCCGTGGAATCGCCGTGCCGCGCCCCTTGGTCGCCGAAGTGGGGGGATGTTAACGTCACCGCGCCCGTTTGGCACTCATCCCGCGACATGACCGCTCCGCTCGACGACGACGGCGATCCAATGGAAGGGGGGGGCGACAGTCGCGACCTCCCACCGTCGGACTTTCCGGCACCGGCGGCGGCGTCGCTGCGCGGCGATGCCGACCTGCTTCGCCGTTTGCGCGCGGGCGACGAGCGGGCGCTCGAGGAGTTGTTTCGCGCATACTACGCCGGGATGTGCGCCTTTGTCCGGCGCTTCGTGCACGCCCCCGACATCGCCGAGGAGCTGGTCCAGGACGTCTTCTTCAAGTTGTGGTCGAAGCGCGAGGCGCTCTCGGACATCGATGCGCTGCGGACCTATCTCTTTCGCGCCGCGCGAAACACCGCGCTCAACCACCTCCGGCGAAAGAAGCTCGAGAATGCGTGGGAGGAGCAGGAGGCGGCGCGCGGCGAGCCGATGACCAACGCTGCCACCGACGACGACGCCTCGACCGACGAGGTCTCGCGGGCGGTCAACGGTGCCATTTCCAGGCTTCCGACGCGTTGCCGTGAGATCTTCGTCATGAGCCGCGAGGGGAACATGACGTACGCCGAGATCGCCGGCGCGCTGGGCATCTCCATCAAGACGGTCGAGACGCAGATGGGGCGTGCGCTCAAGTCGCTGCGCGCGTCGCTGGCGAAGTACCGCTGAGCCGCCAGGATCAATGTCGATCAGGGGCTCGTCGCCTGCGCGGTGTCTCAACGATGATGCGATGGCCGCGATTCTCGAGGGCGCGCCGTGCGTCGCGCGCGGGCGACGTCGGGCAGTGGAGCGAATCGTGAACCGGATCGTCGTGACGAAGGGGCATGGCCGGTTGCTGGCGCTGTTGGGGGTCGTGGCCCTCTGCGCCTGTGTCGATGCGCCCGATGTCTCGTCGCCGACCTCGGACGATACGCCGCAATCCGAATGGCTGGCGCAGACCTTCGACGCGATGTCGCGTGCATCGGCGCAATCCGGCGACCTGGCGCGCAGCGATGGCTTCACGCATGCGGCGCTGGCGGTGCGTGGTGGCGTGACGCCGTCGCGCCTCGAGGTGCAGACGGGGACATCGACCGAGGTGTACGACGCCATTGTCGCGGCGGCGCAGTGGGACAGCACGCTCTCGCCTAACGTGCGCCCGCCGGCGCGCCGAACGCTCGTGGGCTGGCGCCGCACCGACCTGGGGAAGACGCGGGTCCTCGTCCTCGCGTCGCCAAACGACTCGGCGATCGTCCTGAGCCCGTTGTCGCTCGGGATGGGGATGTCGACCACCGCGGCCTTCGCTGCGGCCTCGGCGATGCAGCACGAGCTATCGGACAACGCTTCGGGGTACGGAGACTTCAGCTCGGCGTGGTACGGGACCAGCGGATGGGTGAAGTTGCGCGAGGTGGCGGTGATTGGCAGCTGCGCCGACTCGGCGCGCCTGGTCAACCAGCTCGGGTTGTCGCGCTGCGAGGAGACGCGCTACCTGGTTCGCTTCGACCTTACCATGCAGCGACTCACCGGGCGCCCACCGCAGGAAGTGCCGGGAACGCAGGCGCGGCGCACGTGGAGCGTGGGCGAGCCGGTGGTGAGCGGCGTGCGCATCCGCTTCTCGTGTGTGGCGCCCAGGGGTGACCGGGGGTGCAAGCCGTGACAGGCACCGTGAAGCCAGCGTGACACGCAACGAGGGCCGCCCCGAATGGGACTGCCCTCGTTGCGATGTCACGCCCGGTCGATGGCCGGCAGGCGCGGTCCGTGCTGGCGCCGCGGCCGGGCGGCGTCGCCTAACGATCCGTGAGGATGAAGGCGCGGAGCGGGGCGCCGCCGGTGGTGTTGTCGGCGGCGACGATCGTGCGCCCCGTCCCGCCGGTGAAGGCTTGCGAGGCGACGTTGATCGACACGCTTGCCGCGCGCTGGGCGGCCGCCGTTCCAGCAGGAACGGCGCGGATCTGGTAGGTCCCCGGTACCACGGTGAAGTACGCCGAGGCGGCGCGGAAGGCGACGTTGGAGAGCGTTGGCGTTGCCGCCGCGAGGTCGGCACCGACCGCCGTGACGAAGAGGTCGATGTTCCCCGCGGTTGGGCTCAGGTGGACCAGGCGCAGGCGCGACTGTGTAGCTGGCGGGGCAGGATTCGTGTCCACGGTGGCGAACTGCGTGATGGCCGACGCCGCCGCGCCGCCGATGGCGTAGATGCTCTTGTCCTGCCCCTCGACGATGTTGAAGGTGAAGGAGGCGACCGTCACGCTCGTGTCGGCGGTGCGCTTGAGGACGAGGGTGCGATCGCCGGTGAGGATGGCCGCGTACGGCGCGGTGTTCGGCGCGGCGAGCGAGATGGGTGTGCTCGCCGTGTAGGTGAGGTTCACGCCGAACGGGAGCTGCTCGAGGATCGCGTTCACGCGTCCGCGCGTGGTGTCGTTGATGAGGTTCACGAAGCGGACGCGTCCCTGCGTTCCCGACGGCTGCAACGGGCCGGCGGCCTTCTCGGTCCCGCATGCCGCGACGACGGCTGCCGCGAGGAGGGCGAGCCAGGGGAGCCGGCGCGCGGGGTGGTGCGGCATGGTGATATGAGAGCTCGTCATGGGTGGTCGGCGCCTCACTGGAAGGAGCAGGAGGCGGGGAAGGCCGTCGGCTCCGTGGGATCCGGGAGGACGGCGGTGGTCGCGTTGGGGTTGGCGTTGCGATCGCCCACGGCATAGGGGAGCCAGCAGCGCTGCCCATCGCTCGGGACGCTGGGGGCGGCCACGGGGCCGCGCACGGTGCCGCGGCGGCGCGCATCCTCCCAGCGCAACCCGGTGCCCAGCAGCTCGTACTTCCGCTGCCGGTAGATCTCCGCGAGGAGTTGCGCCTGCGTGAGTTGCGACGTGAGGGCGGGGAGGCAGGCCTTAGGATCGTCGAGTCCGCGTCCGCCGGTGCAGTCGGTGCGCACCGAGTCGAGCGCGGCCTGCGCCGCCGCCACCTGGTTCTGGTTCGCCAGCGCCTCGGCCTTGATGAGGAGCGCCTCGTCGGGGAAGTAGACGGGGAGCGGCGCCTGCGGGTTGGCGTAGCGGTTCCACGGATCGAGCAGCGCGCCCACGCGACCGGTGAGCGTTGTCGAGGGTGTGACAAACCAGGCAAAGCGTTGGTCCTGCGCCAGCATCGAGGTGCGCCACTGGCGCCGCACGGCGATTCCGTTGGTCCCGCCCGTCACGTTCGCGTACGGATTGACGTTGGGCGACGGGAAGGTGAGCAGCGACATCGCCGCCGTACCCGACCGCGCCACCGCATTGGCGGCGGCGAGCGCCGTGGCATCGTCGTTGGCCATGCGGGCGTACCGTGCCCGGAAGAGGTTGAGGACGTTGGGGAGCGACACGCCGGGGGTGAGGATGCTGCTGTTGAAGAAGGCGCTCGGCGGGGTGGTGGCGAGGATCAGGGCCGCCGAATCGAGCAGGGCGCGCACATAGGGGAGTGCCTGAGCGCGCGGGACGTAGACCGGTGCCGTCTCGCCGAACGTCTTGATGGGCGCCTTCTGGTACGACTGGATGGCTTCGCCTAACGCCTCGGCTTTCATGGTGTAGGCGAGTGCCTGCAATCCGGCCTTGGTCCCGGCATCGAACTGCGCCCCGAGGGCGTTGGCCCCGTTGAGCAGGTCGTCGGCGGTGCGCACCGTGCGGTAGATCGAGTTGAAGACGTTGTCGGCGATCCCGGTCCCGGTGGGCACCGCGCCCTGCTCTGCGTCGGATATCGAGATGAGCGCCGCCGTGGTGGACGCGAACTCGTCGGTCACGAGCCCGGCCATGTAGGCGTAGTTGAAGTACGAGGTGGCGAAGCGTCCCTGCAGCCCGGTGGCGAGGGCAATCACGCCGTCGGGGCTGGTGGTCACCTGTCCCTCGGTAGGGGCGTTGGGGTTCTGCAGGTCCAGCGAGCAGGCGCCTAACGCCAGCGCGGCCGCGGCGACCAGCGTTGCCGGGAGCACTCGGGTGCGTCGTGTGGTGTGCATGGTGTCGTCGCGCTCCGGGTCAGTACGTGAATCGCGCACTGATCGACCACACGCGCGGAATGGGGTAGCCACCGAAATCGAAGCCGCGGTCGGCGGCGGTCGTCTGCACCGAGCCCAGGCCGCCGGCGTTGGTGCCGAAGAGGTTGATCTCCGGATCGTAGCCGCGGTAGTCGGTCCAGACCCAGAGGTTGCGCCCGGAGAGCGTGAGCGCGACGCCGTCGCGGAAGACGCGCTTCACGAAGGGTTGGTCCAGCGTGTAGCTGGCGGACAGCTCGCGCAGCTTCACGAAGGTGCCGTCCTCGATCCAGTACTCGAAGATTCCCTGTGTGCGGGCGTTGAATCCCGGCGGGAGCTTGCGCGGGTCGCCGTACGGGAGGAGTTCGCGCTCCATCTCCTTCGAGTTGCTGGCGACGCCGGCGTTCTGGGCGCGCGTCGACAGGTTCATGATGTCGTTCCCGAAAACCCCGTCGAGCAGGACGCGGAAGCGGAGCTTCCGGAAGACGGTGAACTCGTTGAGGAGCGAGGCGAGAAAGTCGGGGTTGGGATCGCCGATGATGGCGTTGAGCGAGTCGTTGCACGTCCCGCCGGAAATCGCCTGCCGCCTGGCCAGCGTCGCCCCCATGTCCACCGTCTGGTTGCTGCGGCGGTAGCGTCCTAACGAGTCGAGCAGCAGCGCGCCGGTGAGGCAGTTGCGCGCCGCGTACGAGCCGTAGAACGAGCCGGCCGGATACCCGGTGCGAATGCGGTTGGGGTAGCCACCCGCCGACTGGAAGTCCTGGATCGACAGCGACTCCACGTTGTTCTTGTTGCGGGTGTAGGTCGCCGTCGACGACCACTGGAAGTCGGGCTGGTCGACGTTGGTGGTGCGCACCATGACCTCGAAGCCCTTGTTCGACATGCTCCCGATGGGATAGAACTGGCGCGAGAAGCCGGTGCTCGTGGGGAGCGGGCGGAAGAACAGGAGGTCGCTCACCAGGCGGTCGTAGTAGGTCAGCTCACCCCCCACGCGAGCGTTGAGGAAGCCGACCTCGGCGCCGAGTTCCCACTCGCGCGCACGCTCGTTGCGCAGCGTGGGGTTGCCGTAGGTGACGTCGTTCACGAAGCCCGGGCGCCCGGCAAACGGGCTCTGCGCAAAGGTGACAAACTGCGAATAGGCGTTGACGATCCCCGGCTGCGAACCGGCCCAGCCCAGCGCGCCGCGCAGGCGCAGGTTGTTGAACATCCCCGAGCGGTTGTCGACGAGGACGTACGACGCCGAGAACTTGGGGAAGAGCTGCCACCGCTCCGACGGGGCAAAGGTCGACGAGGCGTCGTACCGCGCCGCGGCGGTGAGGAAGAGCCGGTCGGCGATGGAGACTTCCTGCTGTGCATAGAAGCCCAGCGTGCGCAACTCGACCTCGGTCTGCGCGGCTGAAAAGACGGAGCCCGCACTCACGAGATCACCCACCGGCGCCAGGCCGTTGGCCACCGCACTCGTGGTGCGCACCAGCTGCGACGTGAAGTTGAAGCCGCCGGTGGTGCGCAGCTCGAGGTTGGCCAGCGTGGGCCACGTGTACGTGGCGATCCCGTCCTGGTTGATGACGCGGTTCCCCTGCCACACCGACTGCGAGCGCCCGGTGGCCAGCGGCGAGGTGCCAAGCACCGCGTTACGCGGGATGAACTGCCGCTGCTCGAAGCCGGTGTTGTCCACTCCCAACGTGTAGTCGAGGAGGAGCGACGGGAGCGGCGTCCACGTGAGCTTCGTGGAGCCAATGAAGCGATCGACGGTCTGCGGGTTGCGCATGCGGTCGATGGCGAGGAGCGGGTTGGTTCCCAGCGCCGGCGGGAGCGGATAGATCCCGTTCACCGGGCGGAAGTCGACGTTGGTGGGGGCGAAGAAGAGCGACCCCATGATCCCATAGTCGTTCTGCTCGCCGAACGCCTGGAACTGGTTCTGCGTGCTGACGTAGTTGGCCGTGACGTTGGCAATGAGGCGCGACGACAGTTGCTGCTGCAGGTTCACGCGACCGCCAGTTCGCCTGGACGACGTGGAGCGCATGATCCCGTCTTCATCGCTCAGGTTCCCGCTGATGAAGTAGCGCGTCTGGTCGTTCCCCCCTTCCACCGTGAGGTTTCCCTCCATGGCCGGGGCGCGCTGGAAGATGTCGTCCTGGTAGTTGAAGCGCTGGACCGGGAGCCCGGCCTCGTTGTACGGATAGAAGTTGAAGGGCTGCTGGGCGCGCAGCTCGTTGGTGGCGTAGCGCGTGGTGAGCCCAAACTTCGGCTTGCCGATGGTGCCGCGGCGCGTGAAGATCTGCACGACGCCGTTGTTGGCGCGCGACCCGTACAGCGCCGCCGCCGCCGCGCCGCGGATGATCTCCACGCGCTCGATGTCGGCCGGGTTGAGGTCGGCCAGGCGGTTCTGCGGGTTGGCGCGCGTCCCCAGGTCCGCCAGCTGCGCCGAGCCGTTGTCGATGATGACGCCATCGACGATGTACAGCGGGTCGGAGCCGGAGATGAACGAGTTGGTCCCGCGCAGGCGCACGGAGACGCCGCCGCCGCCGGGACCGCCGGAGTTCTGCGAGATCTGGGCGCCGGCAATCTTCCCCTGCAACGCCTGGTCGACGGTGACCGCCACGGCGCGCGAGATGAGCGCCGAGTCGACCGAGGCCACGCTCGTCCCGACCTTCCGCTTCTCGGTTGGGGCGGCAGAACCGGTGACGACGACCTCCGACAGGTTGACCGCGCTCACCTGCAACGCGAAGTCGGCGGTGGCCGTGGCGCCGGCGGTGATGGTGACCGCCTTGGTCGCCGGCTGGAAGCCGAGGCGCCGCGCGGTGACCGAGCGCGTCCCCACTGGGACGTTGACGAGGGTGTAGTTCCCCTCGGCGTCGGTCATCGCGCCAATGCGCGTGTCGGCGACGAGGAGCTGGACATCACCGACGCCTCGCCCCGAGGCGGCATCGGTGACTCGGCCACGCACCGTTCCCGTGGTACCCTGCGCGTGCAGGGCGCCGGGAAGCGCGGCGGCGAGGGCAAGCGCGCACAACCAGCCGCGCCACTGACGAACGAGAGACATCGAGACTCCTCCGAATCGACGGTGAAAGCCAGGGCCCGTCACGGGTGGCGTCGCCAACGGTAGCCGCGCCGTTGCCGGAGCAGTTGACCGGCGTTGCGGCTCCCGGTGTCGAAGCCGCGTTCAGGCCCGCGCGACAACGAACAGCACCGAGGCTGGGCTCCCGGTGGCGGGGTGTAACGGTTCGATCACGTCCTGCACCTGGAAGCCGCTGTGCACCAGGAGCCGGATCCAACTCCCCATCGTCCGATAGTACCAGGGCGGGGGATCGCGAAAGTCAGCGCTGAAGCCAGCCCACGACCCCTCGCGCCATGCGTCCATATACGGATGCTCGCCGCGCGCTGTCGCCGGGTGCAACGTCTGGACGATCAACGCGCCATGCGGAACGAGGAGTGCCGGGATATGCCGTATCAGGGCCTCGACCGCGTCACCGCCGATGAGGGAGAAATTGGCGACGGCGAGGTCGAATGCGACACCGGGCGGACCGTCCATCGCCCCGCCAGCGAGCGCTTCATACGTCATGACACGATAGTCGCCCGCGGCGTCGGCATGGCGAGCAGCCTCGACCAGCGCGGGGACGGCGTCAACTCCTGTCACGCGGATCCCGCGTTGCGCCATCGCGCGCGACAACCACCCTTCCCCACAGCCGATGTCGAGGGCGGTGCGGGGTGACCATCGCTCCACCTCGGCCAGCACCGCACGATCGGTGACGAGCCGCCGGCTCTCGATTAGCCCGCCGCGCACGGCGACGGACCACGGGTCGGCGTTGGTGTGCCAGGCGGCAAGAACCTGGGCGTCGGACAGCGGCAACGGACCGGCGTCGGGCATTGGCGAGTGATGACGATGGGAGGAGGGAGCGACGCCGGACAATGTAGCGAGCAGCGCCGCCCTCGACCCCCTACAAAACGAAAGCGGCCACCCCTTGGCAGCCGCTTTCGTGCAACAACTCTCGAAGTGTGCGCTTCCGAACTCCCGTCCCCCGTCCCCCGTCCCCCGTCCCGGCCTTCAGTCCTCCGGATCGAGGATCTTCTTGATCTGCGCTCGGGCGTCGTCCAGGTGCGCGCGCGTGGTGCGGTCGGTGGCGCGTCCCGCCGAGGCTGCCAACTGCGCGTCGAGCGCGCGCAGTTCGGCGCGGAAGATCGCCTTGATGTCGCTCGTGGCGCGGGCGCCGGCGAACTGCGCGGCAAACTGCGCCGGCAATCCGGCCGGGAGCTGCACGGGACGCGGGTTGATCTTGGCCTCGACCGCGGCGAGGTAGGAGCGTTGCAGCTCGCGGCGATAGGCGTCGATGCGGACGTTCCCGCCCGTCAGCTCGCTCCAGATCCCGTTGCGCACATCGGCCGCCATCTCGGCCAGCGAGTACGACTCGCCCGGCTTGGCCATCGCGTCGAACTCGATGAGGCGCTCGAGGCGCCGATCGTTGAACAGCGAGCCAAGGATGCGCGTCTGCGACTGGTTGATGCGGCGAATCGCCCCCTCCACCTCGATCTTGCGCAGGATGTCGTCGACCAGGAAGTAGGTCGGCGTGGCGAAGGCGTTCTCGTTGAGGAACTTCACCGCGTCCTTCTGTTGCTGCCGCGAGTTGGGGACATAGCGCGGGCCGGCCTGGCCGGCGTACTTCTCCTGCGCCTGCGTTCCCCCCACGACGTCGGCCACGTGCGTCAGCTCGGTCGCCCACTGCCCGATCAGGCGTCCGTAGAGCAGCGTCAGGTCGTCGTAGTTCTGCCCATCGCGCACCGTGGCGGGGACGAGGAGCGGGACGATCTGCTTGATCGACTTCATCCCCCATCCCGTCGCCTTCACGGCGTCGGCGTCGCCCACCGCCTCGCTGTGGTCACCGGGGTCGGCGCCGCGCGAGTCGGACATGTTGAATCGATACCAGGGGACCGTGTCCTGCTCGCGCGACCAGCGGTCGAGCGTGGCCCACTCGTCGTCCGAGGTGCGGGCCGACGGGATCGGCGAGTAGCCCCAGCGGATGATGTACTTGTCGTACGGGCCGATGCGCGGGATGAGGTCGGACAGCGGAATCCCGTCCTCGGGCTGCGCCGTGTAGTTGAAGCGCGAATAGTCCATGATCGAGGGCGAATGCCCCATCCTGGCCACCCACGTCCTGGAGCGCACCGAGTCCACCGGATACGTCGACGATCCCTTCTGGTCGTGCTGGAGGCCTAACGTGTGCCCCACTTCGTGGGCGACGACGAACTCCACCAGGCGCCCCATCAGCGAGTCGGGGAAGGGCCACTGGCGTGCGCGCGGGTCCAGGTGCGCCACCTGCGTGAAGTACCACGCGCGCTGCAGCGTCATGATGTTGTGGTACATGTAGATGTCCGACTCGATGATCTCGCCCGAGCGCGGGTCGTTCACGTTAGGCCCGGTGGCGTTCTCGATCGTCGAGGGGAACCAGCGCACCACGGAGTAGCGCGCGTCCTCGGGCGACCAGTCGGGGTCGTTCTTCGGGGCGTCGGCGGCAACGATCCCGCGAATGAAGCCGGCCTCCTCGAAGGCGGGCTGCCAGGCCTCGATCCCCTTGCGCACGTACGGCTTGAGCCAGTCCGGCGTCGCCGGGTCGACGTAGTACGTGATTGGCTTCACCGGCTCCGACTTGGCGGCGCTGGGGTCCTTCTTCTCCAGGCGCCAGCGCACGATGTACTCACGTTCCTGCGCCCGCTGCTCGGGGCGCGAGTAGTCGAGGTTACTGATGGAGAAGTAGCCCGTGCGCTTGTCGGCGAGGCGCGGCAGCATGGGGACGTCGGGGAGCTTCACCATGCTCCAGTGCATCACCAGCGACGCCGTCCCAGTGGCCGCCGGGGCAAACGGGTTCGCCTGCGCGGGGGCTGCGCCTGGCGGCGCGGCGATGGTCAGGATCGCCTCGACCTCGACGTTGGTCGGGAAGGAGAGGACCTTCTCGATGAAGGAGCGCGTGGGGTCGGGGGCGCCGCGGAACTGCGCCCCGGGGCCGATCTCGCTCGGCGGGGCCGTGTACAGGCGCGTCACGTCGATCACCGCCGAGCTGTCGGGGCCGTAAGCGTCGACGTTGAAGGCGGCGAGGATGAGGTCGAAGTTCGAGTTGCGCACCGCGCCGGCGATGGGCGTCGTCGAGTCGGCCACCGTCTCGAACGAGACGTTGCGGAGCAGGACGCGATTGTCGCGACGTTCCCAGCGCACCACGCGGCGCGGCCCCACCTGCTGGCCGCCGTAGCCGGCGTTGACCGGAACGCGCGCGGCGCGCGCCACGAGGAGGAGGTCCTTGTTCAGCGCCCGCCGGGGAATCTCGAACAGGACGCGCGAGCCGATGCGATGCGTCTTGAAGAGTCCATCGCGGGTGATCGCGTTGGGGGTGACGACGCGATTGTATGGGCGCGGCTGCGCCTCCGTGGGGCCGGCGCCGGGCCCCTGCGCGCGCGCGCTATCGCCGGGCTGCTGCGCGCCCGGTGCACCTGACGGCTGCCCGGGCACGCCCGGGGGAGTGCCAGCGTTGGGGCGCGGCGCGTTGGCGGGGCGCGGCGCTGGTGCGGTGGTCGGGGGAGCCGTCTTGCACGCCCCAAGGGCGAGCAGCGGGAGGAGCGTCGCCCCGAGGACGACGGTCGATCGCGACAACGACGAACGCGACATGGAGTGCCTGGCTCGAGGGCCTGACGAATGGTGAATCGAGCGGCGAAGCCCGGTGTGCTTCCGGGACACACGCAGAACGGCGCCCCGGCGTCCATAACCTACGCCGAGCCGCCGTCAGGCGCTGCCCCGTTGTTGCGGCGCCGCTCCCCCGCTCGCGGGGTTGCGGTCCCGATGTCGCCGGGCTGCTGTTGTGAACTACTTGGGAATGGCGACGTAGTCGACGCGCCCGGCGTTGAAGCGCGGCACGGCGACGCGCTGGCGCCTGGTGTCGACGCCGATGTCGGCCGGCGCCTCCATCCCCCCCTTCACCCGGGTCACGGCGCCGTTGGCGACCAGCGACAGCGACGAATCGGCCCAACTGGTGACGAGGATGCGCCCGTCGGCCAGCACCTCCACGCCGTCGTAGCTCCCCGGGCCCGTGGCGAGCTTGGTGACGCCCTGCTCCCCCGGCTTCCATGCGGTGATGTCGGGGCCACCAAAGCCCGCCAGGATGAAGCGCGCGTTGGCGGCGTCCCAGGCAATGCCGTTGGGGCGCGCAAGGAGCGAGTCGCCCTCGAGGGCAACGCGGGCCTTGCCGCCGGCGATGGCAAAGATCCGATCCTTGCCGGGGTGCGACATCTCGCCTGTCGCCGAGAAGCGGATCCCGGTGTCGGTCACGTAGACGGTGCCGTCAGCCGCAATGGCGACGTCGTTCAGGAAGGTGGCTCCCATCCCCGAGAGGTCGATCGCGGCGATCGCCGCCCCGCTGTTCTTGTCGAAGGCGCGCACCACATCGATGTCGGCCACCCAGAGCGTGTCGCCGGCCACGGCCATCCCCTTGGGGGCGTTGAGCGCGACTCCCTTCACCCCGCCGCGCACCAGGTCGATGCTCGCCGCGGAATTGCCGGCGTCGAGACGCACGATGAAGCCGTTGTTGTCCTTCTGGTTGGGGTTCCCGTCGATGTTGGAGACGAAGTACGCGTCCAGCGCGGCGTCGTAGCGCACGCTCTCCGGGACCTTGAGCCCCTCGGTCGACGGTGGGACGGCGCTGTCGGCGGCTTGCATTGTCGTCGCCGTCGCCGCGGTCGCCGCGCTGTCCGACGTCTTGGGTGCCTCGCCGCCGCAGCCGGCGAGGAGGATGCCAAACGAACCGAGGGCCAGCCGGCGCATCGCGCGCGACTGGGCGCCGGACAAAACGAATCGGGACATGGGATGGCTCCTGGGCGATGGACGAGCGGCCGCGGCGTGCACCGCGAGGGCGCGGTGGAGGGAGGATAATGTTGCGCGCGCGGTGGGGGGATTGGGACGGGAGTTGGGAGGTGCGCGCGGGGAGGGTGGTGGGGTGGGGGAGTCACACTACTGGGGGAGCGTCACACGGTAGCCCCCCGTCGCCCTCCCTTCCGTTGCGGAGCGATGGAGGGGCGGCCACATTCGCCGCCGTGAGTCATACTGTTATCCCCCCCGACGACGCAGGGCGTGCGGCGACGCCGGACGTGGCGCGGCATCGCTATCCCGATTCGCCCGTCTTCTACCGGTCGCTCACGCGCGAGTACCCGCTGGCGGTTCGCGCCGGCGGGTGCTGGATCGAGGACGCCGAGGGGAAGCGCTACCTGGATGCGGTGGGCGGCGCCTTTGTTGCCAATATCGGGCACGGCGTCGCCGAGATCGGCGAGGCGATGGCGGCGCAGGCGAGCAAGGTGGCGTACGTCAACGGAACGGCGTTCACCAACGAGGCGGTGGAAGGGCTCGCCGCGCGCCTGGTCGAGCGGACGCCCGCCTTGGGGAAGGCTTACATCCTTGGCAGCGGCTCCGAGGCGGTGGAGGCGGCACTCAAGCTGGCGCGCCAGTACTGGATCGAGCGCGGTCGGCCGGGGAAGCACAAGGTCATTGCCCTGTCGCCGGGCTATCACGGTAACACGATGCTCGCCCTCTCGGCGTCGGCGCGCGAACACTATCGTCGCTTCTGGCGGGAGTGGCTGGTCGACGTGCGCCGCATTCCGGCGCCGTATGCCTATAGATGCGCTTGCGATGGGGCGAGCGACTGCCCTGCGTGCACCGGTGACGCGCTGGAGTCCGCGATCCTGGAAGAGGGGGCGGATCGTGTCGCCGCGTTCATACTGGAGCCGGTGGGGGGGAGTTCGACCGGGGCGAACGTTCCGCGCGAGGGCTACCTGCAGCGCGTGCGCGAGATCTGCACGCGCCACGACGTGCTGCTGGTGGCCGACGAGGTGTTGTGCGGGGCGGGGCGCACGGGGACGTGGACGGCGATCGAGCAGTGGGGCGTCGTTCCCGACATCCTCACGTTAGGCAAGGGGATCGGCGGTGGCTACGCGCCGGTGAGCGCCGTGCTGGCGCGCGACGCCGTGGTCGATGTCATTGCGCGGGGGAGCGGCTACCTGCAGCATGCGCAGACCTTCTCGCATCATGCGGTGACGTGCGCGGCGGCGGTGGCCACGCTCGACTACCTGCAGACGCACCGCCTGGTCGAGCGCTGCGCCGCGATGGCTCCGGTGTTTCACCGGGCACTGCAGCGGCTGCGTGCTGTTGCTTGTGTGGGCGATGTCCGCGGGAGGGGGTTGCTGGTCGGCGTCGAGTTCGTCGCCAACACGGGGACGCGCGCCCCCTTCGGCCGGCAGTTGCAATTCGCCGAACGCTTCACGCGCGCCGCGCAACGCGAGGGGCTCATCGTGTGGCCCAACGTGGGACACGCCGACGGGACCAACGGCGACCTCGTGATGCTGGCGCCGCCCTTCACCATCACCGAGGGGGAGATCGACGAACTCGTCGCGCGCTTCGAACGCGCGCTGGAGGCCGTCGCCTCGCACCCGACGCCGTCGTGAGTTGGCCGGCGAGCGGCGCCGCCCCGTCGCAGTCATCGCTTCACGCATCATCTCCACCAGGCAGCGTGCCATGACCGATCGCAACTACCCGCACATCGTCACCCCGCCACCGGGCCCCAGGTCGAAAGCAGTCGTCGACCGCGACGCCGCGTGGACGTCGCAGTGCTACATCAAGGAGTACCCGCTGGCCGTTGCACGTGGCGAGGGCGTGATGATCGAGGACCTGGACGGCAATCGCTACCTCGACTTCATGGCGGGAATCGCGGTCGCGTCCACGGGATACGGCCACCCGCACGTGGTGAAGGCCATCCAGGAGGCGGCGGCGAAGTTCCTCCACATCTGCGGGAGCGACTTCTACTACGAAGGGATGGCGGCGCTGTGCGAGCGGCTGGCCAAGGTGGCGCCCGGCCCCACGAAGAAGCGCGTCTTCCTCACCAACTCGGGGACCGAGGCGACCGAGGGCGCGATCAAGCTCGCGCGCTATGCCACGCACCGCACGGCGATCATCGCCTTCAAGGGGGCGTTCCATGGGCGCAGCACCGGCGCGGTGAGCCTCACGTCGAGCAAGATGCGGCAGCACGCCGGCTTTGGACCGCTGCTGCCGGACGTGCATCACGTGGACTACGCGTATCGCTATCGCTGTCGCCACTGTGCCAACGAGCCGGCTTGCACCAAGGGGTGCGTGACGTCCATCGAGCACGACCTTTTCGCGCGCCACCTCGATCCGCACGACGTGGCGGCGATCTTCGTCGAGCCCATCCAGGGAGAAGGGGGCTACGTCATCCCGCCCCCCGGCTTCCTCACCGAGCTGCGTCACTTGTGCGACAAGTACGGCATCCTTCTGGTGTTCGACGAGGTGCAGAGTGGCGTGGGACGCACGGGGAAGATGTTCGCCTGCGAACACGAAGGGGTGGAGCCCGACGTGCTGCTGACGGCCAAGGGGCTCGGCTCCGGGATGCCCATTGGGGCGATGATCGTGCGCGAGACCGTGGACAAGTGGCGGAATGGAGCGCACGGCTCGACGTTTGGCGGGAACCCTGTGTGCTGTGCCGCGGCGCTGGCCACGCTGGATGTGGTGGAGCAGTCGGCGATGGCTAATGCTGCGGTGCAGGGCGCACGGCTGCTGGCGGGGGCGCAGGCGCTCATGGCGAAGCATGCGTGCATCGGCGACGTGCGCGGCGTGGGGCTGATGGTGGGGATCGAGTTCGTGAAGGATCGCGCCACGCGCGAGCCGGACGGGATCCTCGTGCAGCGTATCGTCGAGCTGGCGTTCGCTCGCGGGCTGCTCCTGCTGGGCGCTGGAAAGAGCGCGTTGCGGCTGGCGCCGCCGCTGGTCATCGACGCGTTCGACATCGAGCGCGGGCTGGCGATGCTGGACCAGTGCATTGCCGATGCGGTGAAGGGGTGAGAGCAATGAGCGGCGCGGGGAAGGTCGTCTCGATGCGCGACGCGATCGCCGCGCACGTGCATGATGGCGACACCCTCGTTATCGAGGGGTTCACGCACCTCATCTGCTTCGCCGCCGCGCACGAGATCATCCGGCAACGGCGGCGCAACCTCACGCTGTGCCGTCTCACGCCCGACGTCATCTACGACCAGATGATCTCGGCAGGCTGCGCGTCCACGCTCGTCTTTTCGTGGGCCGGAAACCCGGGGGCCGGCTCGCTGCATGCTTTCCGGCGCGCCGTCGAGGCCAGGCCGCCGACGCTGGCCATCGAGGAGTACTCGCACTTCGGGATGGTCGCCCGGTTCTGTGCTGGCGCGGCGCGCCTCCCCTTCTGGCCGCTCGACGACTACCAGGGGACCGACCTCCCGGCCGCCAACCCGCGCATCCGCCAGGTGACCTGCCCCTACACCGGGAAAGCGCTCGCCACCGTCCCCGCGCTCAATCCCGACGTCTCCATCATCCATGCCCAGCGCGCCGACGCGGAGGGGAACACGCAGGCCTGGGGGCTGCTCGGCGTGCAGAAGGAGGCGGCGTTCGCGTCGCGGCGCGTGATCGTCGTCGTGGAGGAACTGGTGGAGTCGTCGGTCATCCGCGCCGATCCCAATCGCACCATCATCCCGGGAATGATCGTCGACGCGGTGGTGGTGGAGCCGTGGGGGGCGCATCCGTCGTACGCGCAGGGGTTCTACGACCGCGACAACGCGTTCTACGTGGCGTGGGAGGAGGTGTCGCGCGACCCGTTGCGGCTGGCGGCGTACCTCGACGAGTGGGTGCATGGCGTCGCCGACCGGCGCGAGTACATGGTGCGCCACGGAGCCCTGCGCGAGCAACTGGCGGCGCGAGCGGCGATGAGCGGGGAGGTGTCGTATGGGTACTGACGGAGAGCGAGACGGGGGACGGGGGACGGGAAACGGGAGGGCGCCGCTGCGCGGCGCGGATTCGACAGCGTCTCCTGTCGCGGGGTCTCCTCGGCCGTACTCCAACGCCGAACTCATGGCGTGTGTGGCCGCGCGCGAGCTGCGCGATGGGGAGGTTGTCTTCGTGGGGATCGGGCTCCCCAACCTCGCGTGCAACCTTGCGCGGGCAACGCATGCACCGCGCCTCACGCTCATCTACGAGTCGGGGGCCATCGGGGCGCAGCCCGAGCGGTTGCCGGTCTCGATCGGCGATCCGTCGCTGGTGACGGGATCGCTCATGGTGTGCGGGATGGCCGACGTCTTCCAGCTCTTCCTGCAGAACGGGCGCATCGAGGTCGGTTTCCAGGGCGGGGCGCAGGTCGATCGCTTCGGGAACATCAACACCACGGCCATTGGCGACTACTCGTCGCCCACGGTGCGCCTGCCGGGGAGCGGTGGGGCGGCGGAGATCGCGATTCATGCGCGGCGCACGCTCATCATCGCCAGGCTCAGTGCGCGCGCCTTCCCTGAGCGGGTCGACTTCATCACGTCGCCCGGGCATCGCGCGCGCGGTGGGAGTCGCGCCGAGCTGGGGATTCCCGGTGCCGGCCCCACGCGGGTCATCACCGACAAGGGGATCCTTGCCGCCAACGCGGAGACGGGGGAGTTGGAGCTGGCGGCGCTCTATCCCGGCGTCTCCGTCGACGAGGTGCGGCGCGGGGTGGGGTGGCCGTTGGCGGTGCGGGCCACGCTGGACGCGGTGGCGCCGCCAGGCGAACGCGAGTTGCAGCTGCTGCGCGAGGTGCTCGACCCGCAGCGCCTCTTCCTGCGGTGAGATGATCCGGCGCGCGCTCGTCGCTCTCCTGGCGGTGGCCGCCCTCCCCGCGGCGGCCAAGGCGCAGCGCACGCTCGTACTCCCGCAGGTCCGCGAGCCGCATCCGTACTACTGGCGCGAGCTCTACATCCCGCAGCTCACTTCGACGCCCAGCGCGGCGGCGTGGTCGCCCGATGGGCGCGACCTGGTGTACTCGATGCGCGGGACGCTCTGGCGGCAACGCGTCGGCGACGATCGCGCCGTGCAGTTGACGGATGGTGGCGGCTACGACTACCAGCCCGACTGGTCGCCAGATGGCGCGTGGATCGTCTTCTCCCGCTACACCGGGCGCGCCATCCAGCTCGCCCTCCTCGACGTCGCCTCGGGGGCGGTGCGCGTCCTGCTCGACGACGGCGCGGTGCACGTCGAGCCGCGCTGGTCGCCCGATGGACGCCGGCTGGCCTGGGTCTCCACCGCGCACGAAGGGCGCTTCCACGTCTGGGTCGCCGACGTTGGCCGCGACACGTTAGGCACGCCGCGGCGCGTCACCGAGGATCGCGACAGCGGCCTTGCGCGCTACTACTACTCGCGCTACGACCAGTACCTCTCCCCCACGTGGTCACCCGACGGGCGTGAACTGCTGGTCGTCTCAAACCGCGGGCGGTTGTGGGGGAGCGGCGGGCTGTGGCGCCTCCCCGTCCCCGACACGATCGATGAGCGCATCCCCCCCACCGCACCGCGCGCCGCGGCGATGCGCCTCGTCCTGGATGAGGAGACGATGTGGCGCGCCCGCCCCGACTGGTCGCGCGACGGTCGCATCGCCTACGCCTCCTACGCCGGGCGGCAGTGGCACCAGCTCTGGCTCACCACCGACGCCCCGCGGCGCGACGCCTCCGGCGCCGACGCGCCTGTCCCGTTAGGCGGCGAGCCGTTCCAGCTCACCTACGGCGATGGCGACGCGACCAGCCCGCGCTGGTCGCCCGATGGCCGGCGCATCGCCTACATCGCCAACGACGCTGGCGCCCCGGCGTTGCGCGTGGTGGACGTGATGGGCGGTGCACGCATCGCCGTGACGCCGCTTCGGCGGCGCTGGCTCCACGCGGCCGGCGTGTTGCGGCTGGCGATCGTCGACGGCGCCACCGGGCGAGCGCTCCCTGCCCGCGCCTCGGTGCGGCTCGCCGATGGCCGGCACGTCGCCCCCGACGACGCATGGATGCATGGCGACGAAGGGTTCGATCGCGCACAGCGCGCCTTCGAGTTCAACTACTTCCACTCCGACGCCCCGGTCACGATCACGCTCCCCGCGGGCGATGCAACGATCGAGGCGACGCACGGGCTCGAGTACGCGCACGCCATGCGCACCGTGGCCGTGCGCGCCGGCGAGACCACGGCGGTGCGCCTTCCGCTGCATCGCATCGACAACCTCGCCGCGCGCGGCTGGTTCTCGGGCGACCTGCACGTGCACATGAACTACGGCGGCGCCTACCGCAACACTCCGGCGCGACTCGTCAGGCAGGCACGCGCCGAGGACGTGCGCGTGGTGGAAGCGCTCATCGTGAACAAGGAGGGACGCGTCCCAGACCTCGAGCACTTCCGCGGTGCGCTCGATGGCGCCTCGACGCGCGACGTGGCGCTGCGCTTCGACGAGGAGTTCCACACCTCCTATTGGGGGCACCTCGCCCTGCTCGGGCTGCGCGAGCACGTCCTCCTCCCCGGCTATGCCGCCTACGCCAACACCGCGGCGCGCTCCATTGCCCCAATCAACGCCGACGTCGTCGATCGTGCGCGCGCACAGGGAGCGATCGCAGGCTACGTGCACCCGTTCGACGCCTCGCCCGACCCCTTCGACACCACGCGGGCGCTCACCAACGACTTCCCGGTCGCTCTCGCACTCGGCAAGATCGACTACTACGAGGCTGTCGGATTCGTGGACGACCTCATGGCGACACAGCGCGTCTGGTACGCGGCGCTCAACGCCGGCTTCCGCGTCCCCGCGGGCGCCGGCACCGACGCCATGGCCAACTACGCATCGCTGCGCGGCCCTCTGGGCCTCAACCGCGTCTACGCCCGTGTTGGCGCGCCGTTCACCTACGAGCGCTTCCTCGACGCCATACGCCGCGGGCGCACCATGGCGAGCAACGGGCCGCTGGTCGAGTTCACGCTGGCCGGGCGCAGCGCCGGCGACAGCGTGGTCCTTCCGGCGGGGACACACCAACTGCGCGCAACGGTTCGCCTTCGTTCCTACGTTGCCGTCGACTCGCTGGAGATCGTGCGCAACGGCGAGGTCGTCGCGCGCCTTCGCCCCGGCTCGCGCGGTACGCGCGCCGATACCGCCGTCACGCTGGCCGTGAGCGAGAGCGGGTGGTACCTCGCGCGCGCCTTCGCCGCGCGCTCGCGTCACCCGGTGCTCGACCTGCAGCCGTTAGGCACCACCAGCCCCGTGTACGTGACCGTCGGCAACCGCCCCATTCGCTCGGCGCGCGACGCGCGGTACTTCCTGCGCTGGGTCGACCGGTTGCGGGCCAACGCGACGGCGTTCACCGCGTGGAACGATCTGCGCGAACGCGACCATGTCATCGCCATGCTCGATGCGGCGCGCGCGGAGTGGGCCAGGCGCGCGGGCGAGTCGGTCATCCCCTGAACGCGCTCCCCCAAGCCCTCCCTCAAGCCCTCCCTCCCGCGTTCGTCCCGCCGGTTCCGCTCGCCAGGGACAACGCAACGACCCTGTCAGCGGCGCGTCGGCACAAGGGGGTGACAAAGATCGTCGCCCTCACCGCTCCGTGCCCCGCCGCGATGTCAGGGGGGCGCGCCGCGCGGCGTGTTGTCACCCTGGCGGATCGCAACGCGATGCGCCGTTCAACCACCTGCGGTGACACATCGCGCTCTCCCAAGGCATGATCTCCCACCTCGTTGCGGCTGTCGTCCTTGCCTCGCCCGTCGCTGCCCCTGATACGTTGGCAGCGTCGCTGACTGCTGATTCCGCGACCGTCGGTGCCGCGGCGCCGCGCCCGCTCCCCGGACCCCGGCGCGCGGAATCGCTCTTCGCGTCAGCGCGCGATGCCGCCGGAGTGAGCGCCGCCGCCGACACCACGCGCCCACGGCGACAGGCGATGGAGTACAGCGACTGGTACGCCAAGCGCCTCACCGTCCATCGCGTGGCCAGCTATGCGATGCTTCCGCTCTTTGGGGTAGAGTATGCCCTGGGGCAGAAGCTGCTCGACAACTCCACGTCGGGGACGCGCAACCAGCATTCGCTTGCGGCTGGCGCCGTGGCGACGCTCTTCGGCATCAATACCCTCACCGGCGTCTGGAACTGGTGGGACGCGCGCAACGATCCCAACGGGCGCACGCGCCGCACGGTCCACACCATTCTGATGCTCGCGGCCGACGCCGGCTTTGTCGCCACCGGCGCGCTCGCCGAATCGGCGTCCAACTCGCACGACAAGGCGCTCACGCACCGCAACGTCGCCCTTGGCTCCATGGGGATTGCCACCGCGGGGACGGCGCTGATGTGGTTCTGGAAGGACTGATCGCACCGCATACCTACGTGTTGGTTGCGCCACGTCGGCCGCCACGCGTTCCTTCACCTGAGTCCCGGAGCTCGATTGTGTCGCTGCTGCAGGCTGCCGTGCAACTCGCGGCCCCATGGAAGGACGCCTACGACAACTCGACGCTCCTCGCGACGTCGGTCATCGCGCTGCACCTGACGGCGCTCCTCGTCGGCGGCGGGCTGGCGATTGCGGCCGACCGTGCCACGCTGCGCGTCCCCGGCGCCGCCGTCGGCGGAGACGCCGGTGCCGCCGCTGCGGTCGCCGCTGGTGAGCGCCAGCGCCAGCTCAGTGAACTGGGCGCGGTCCATCGCCCGGTGCTGGCCGCGCTCGTCATCCTCTTCGTGTCCGGCGTCGCGCTCACGCTCGCCGATCTCGAGACGTACATCGCCTCGAGCGTGTACTGGCTCAAGTTCGCGCTCATCGTCCTCCTCCTCGCCAATGGCGTGGTCATGACGCGTACCGAACGCGCGCTCGGCAGTAGTGCCCAGCTCGCGGCGCCGGTGGCCCAGTCGCTGTGGCGCCGCATGCGCTGGAGCGCCTGGGCGAGCATTGCCTTGTGGATCGCCACGCTCGTCCTGGGAACCGCGCTGGTGAACATGGCCTGAGGCCATTCGACCCGGAGATCCGTCCATGTCTCACGCTTCACATCCGCACCCCGCCATGAGCACCGAACGGCACGACGCCGCCGACCACGAGCTGCACGATTGCCCTGGCTCCTGTGCCACCGACCAGGTTCGCGAAGGGTTGGCCTTTCTCACTGCCGAAGCGGTGCGCCTCGATCGCCGAGGGTTCCTCACGCAGTCCATGCTCGCCGCGGCCGCGCTGGCTCTCGCCGCGTGCGGGAGCGACGGCGTCACCGGCACCACCTCGCCCGGCACGGTGGGCGCGAGCATCAAGCTCAGCGACTATGCGTCGCTCTCGGCGGTTGGTGGCGTCGCGCTCGTCACGCTCAGCGGCGCCTCGCTGGCCATCGTGCGCACGGGGGCCGACACCTTCATCGCCCTCTCCCGCAGCTGCCCGCACGAAGGGGCGCTCGTCTCGAGCACCAGCACCGGTTTCACCTGTCCGCGACACGGCGCCAGGTTCAGCATCACGGGGACGTGGACGGGGGGACAGCGCACCTCGAGCATGCGAAGCTACACCACCACCTACGATGCCACCGCGGGGACAGTCACCATCGGCTGAGCGCGCGATGGCGTGCGCGGAGAAGACGTCTCACCACAGGCAGCAGCACACCAAACGCCGCATCCCATCTGGATGCGGCGTATCTTTTCGTGTGCGTCCGCCGCCGCAGTCACCATCGCGGGCGCCATCGCCAGGACGTCTACCGCACTCGCCACGCGCCGTCGCATGACTCCAGAGGAATTTCGCGCCGCCGGACACGATCTCATCGACTGGCTCGCCGACTATCGTGCGCGCGTCGCCGGCGGCATGCTCCCCATCATGGCGCGCACGGCGCCGGGCGAGATCCGCCGCGCGCTTCCGCCATCGCCGCCTGACGAGGGTGAGCCCTTCGAGGCGCTGATGCGCGACGTCGATCGCATCGTCGTCCCCGGGCTCACGCTCTGGCAGCACCCCAACTTCCACGGCTACTTCCCGGCCAATGCCTCGCTGGCCAGCGTCCTCGGCGACCTGTTGAGCAGCGGGCTCGGCGTGCTTGGCCTGTCGTGGCAATCGTCGCCGGCGCTGACCGAAGTGGAAGAGGTTGCGACCGACTGGTTGCGGCAGATGGTGGGGCTCTCCGACGCGTGGAGTGGTGTCATCCAGGACACGGCGTCGACCACCACGATGCTCGCCCTCATCTGCGCCCGCGAGCGCGCCACCAACTTCTCGCTCGCTCGCGGCGGCTTGCAGGAGATCGAGGCGCCGCTCGTGGTGTACTGCTCGGCGTACGCGCACTCCTCGGTGGACAAGGCGGCGCTGTTGGCGGGATACGGGCGCGACCACGTGCGCCATGTGCCCTGCGACCATGCCTTCGCCATGCGTGCCGACGCGCTCGAGGCGGCGATCGTCGCCGACATCGCGGCGGGACGCACCCCCTGCGCCGTGGTGGCGACCGTCGGGACGACGACGTCGACCGCGCTGGATCCCGTGGCCGCCATTGTCGAGGTGGCTCGGCGTTACGGATTGTTTGTCCACATCGACGCGGCCATGGGCGGTTCGGCGATGATCCTTCCCGAGTGTCGCTGGATGTGGGACGGGATCGAGGGGGCCGACTCGGCGGTCGTGAACGTGCACAAGTGGCTGGGCGTGGCCTTCGATTGCAGCATCCACCTGGTGCGCGACCGCGACCTGTTGGTGCGCGTGATGTCGACCAACCCCAGCTATCTGCGCTCGTCGGTGGACGAGCAGGTGCGCAACTACCGCGACTGGGGCATCCCGCTGGGGCGGCGCTTCCGCGCCCTCAAGTTCTGGTTCCATGTGCGCGAGCAGGGCGTGCACCAGCTGCAACGCCGGTTGCGGCGCGACCTCGACAACGCGCAGTGGCTGGCGGCGCAGGTGCGCGCCACCCCCGACTGGTCGCTCCTGGCACCGGTTCCGCTGCAGACGCTGTGCGTGCGGCATGCGCCGCCGGGCGCGGAAGGCGACGAGCTGGACGCGCACACGCAGCGGTGGTGCGATGCGATCAACCGCTCGGGGACGGCGTACCTCACGCCGGCCATTCTCGAGGGGCGGTGGATGGTGCGCGTCTCCATCGGGAGCGAGGCAACGGAGCGGGAGCATGTGGAGCGGTTGTGGTCCATCATGCGGGCGGCGGCAGCCGAGAGCGCGACTGAGCGTGCGCGCACGCCGTGAGGGCGAGTGGTGCATACGGACATGTGTGCGTTAGGCTATCGGAGAGGAGGGTTTGTCGATGAGTGATGCCCGGATGATCGTGGATGCCTTCATCGCGGGGCGGTGGGTGAGCGGCGCGCGGCGATTTCCCGTCGTGTCGCCGTTCACGGGCGAGACGGTGGCGTCCGTGGTGGATTGCGGGGAGGAGGAGGCCCGCGACGCGGTGCAGGCGACCGTGTCGGCCTTCGCGTCGTGGCGGCGGACCACTGCCTATGAACGCGCCGCCATCCTCTCGCGATGGAACGAGCTGATCCTGCGCGACGAGGCGTGGCTGGGGGAACTCATGGCGCGGGAGATGGGCAAACCCATCACCGAGGCGCGCGGTGAGGCGCGCTATGCCGCCGGCTTCGTGAGCTACTACGCCGGCGAAGCCATTCGCGTGCGTGGCGAGACCATCCCGTCGCAGTTCGCGCACAAGCGACTCCTCGTCAACGCGCGACCGGTGGGGCCGGTGTATGCCGTCACTCCCTGGAACTTCCCGGCGGCGATGATCACGCGGAAGGCGGCGCCGGCGCTTGCCGCGGGCTGCACGATGATCGTGAAGCCCGCCGAGCAGTCGCCGCTCACCGCGCTGCACCTGGCGAAGTTGTGGGAAGAGGCCGGCGGCCCGGCCGGCACGTTGCAACTTCTCCCGTGCCGTGACCCGGTTCCGGTGTCGCGCGTGTGCATGGACGACGCGCGCATCCGCAAGCTCTCGTTCACCGGGAGCACCGAGGTGGGAATGCTCCTCTACGCGCAGGCGTCGCGCACCATGAAGCGGATGTCGCTCGAACTGGGAGGGCACGCCCCGTTCCTCGTCTTCGGTGACGCCGAGATCGCGCGCGCGGTGCGCGAGGTGGTCGCCTCCAAGTTCCGCAACGCGGGGCAAACGTGCGTCTGCGCCAATCGCATCTACGTGCACCGCTCGATCGTCGCCCCCTTCACCATGCAGCTGGCGGAGGCGACACGCGCGCTCGCCGTGGGCGACCCGCTCGACGCCGCCACGCAGGTAGGACCGCTGGTCGATGCCGCGGCCGTGGCGAAGGTCGAATCGCACGTGGCCGACGCCGTCGTGCACGGCGCCACGGTCGTCACCGGAGGGGCGCGCGGCGAGCGTACCTTCTTCGCCCCCACCGTACTGGGCAACGTGCGAAGCGGGATGCGCATCCTGGAGGAAGAGACCTTTGGCCCGGTTGCCCCCGTCATCCCGTTCGACGACGATGCCGAGGCGGTGAGCGCCGCCAACGACACTAGCGCGGGGCTCGCTGCGTACCTTTGGACCCGCGACCTGTCACGCGCCATCCGCGTGAGCGAGGCACTCGACTTCGGCATCGTCGGCGTGAATGACGGCGTCCCCTCCACGCCGCAGGCGCCGTTTGGTGGGGTGAAGTTCTCCGGACTGGGACGCGAGGGGGGACACCAGGGGATCGCCGAGTACCTCGACACGCAGTACGTCTCGTTAGGGCTCGATTCGTGAAGGAGGCCGGGTCGGTGGCCAGGGTGACGCCGTTCACACCAGCGGTGGGCCGCATCGCGACGGCGCGACGCGCGCTGCGATCCCTTGCAACGGGCATCGCGATCTCGCTCGCCACCGCGAGTGCGGCCGAGGTGGCACGTGCGCAGCCGACTGATCTTGCCGCATGCATGGCGCGCCTTCGCCGGACCACGGCCGGACGCCGCATCACCACCGAGACGTGGCGACGACACACGGCAACGCTGACGTCCGACCCTCGCGTGCTGGCGCAGCTCGACCAACAGCCGGAGTTCAAGCTCCCGGTGTGGGACTATCTCGCGGTGATGGTCGATGACGAGCGCCTCGAAGACGGGCGCCGCCTCATGGCGGGGCACCGCGCCACATTCGCTGCCATCGAGCGACGCTACGGCGTCGACCCGCACGTCGTGGCCGCCATCTGGGGCATCGAGAGCAACTTTGGCCAGGGGA
This sequence comes from Gemmatimonadaceae bacterium, assembly GCA_020852815.1. NCBI lineage: Bacteria > Pseudomonadati > Gemmatimonadota > Gemmatimonadia > Gemmatimonadales > Gemmatimonadaceae > Gemmatimonadaceae bacterium. The sequence continues at coordinate 376,308 of JADZAN010000024.1, forward strand.
TGGGAGGCTTCGACGTGCTGCGTTCGCTGGCCACGCTCAGCTGCAACGGACGGCGGCAGGCGTACTTCCGCCAGGAGTTCCTGGCGGCACTGCGCATCGTGCAGAAGGGCGACATCGCCGGCGACCGCTTCCGCGGCTCGTGGGCGGGCGCCTTTGGCCAGGTGCAGTTCATGCCCGGGAGCTACGAGTGGCTCGCCGTCGACTTCGATGGTGATGGGCGCCGCGATATCCTCCACACGATTCCCGACGCACTGGCCTCGGCGGCTAACTACCTGAAGCGGTCGCGTTGGCGAACGGGGGAGCCGTGGGGGGTGGAGGTTCGGCTGCCGTCGACGCTTGACGCCAGCGCCGAGGGGCGGCGCATTCGCCGGCCGCTGTCGGCGTGGGTGGCCCGTGGGGTGACGCGCGCCGATGGCGCGTCGCTGACCGGGACGCTCCCCGCGACAGCCACCGCCGGATTGCACCTGCCGGCGGGACCGCTCGGCCCGGCCTTTCTCGTCCTCGACAACTTCACCGCCATTTACCGATACAACGCGTCGGAGGCGTACACGCTCGCCGTGGCCCATCTGGCGGATCGGCTGCGTGGGGGCGGCCCCTTCGTGACGCCGTGGCCCACCGACGACCCCGGGCTATCGCGCGCCGATCGCCGCGAGCTGCAACGCCTGCTGGCCCAGCGCGGCCACGACATCGGCGACCCCACCGGGGTGCTCACTGCCCGCACGCGCACCGCCGTGAAGGCCGAGCAGGGGCGCCTCGGGCATGCCGTGACCGGGCGCCCGGGGCAGCGCCTCCTGCGCGAGTTGCGCCAACCGGTCTCCCCCTGATGCCGAGCCTAACGAAACGGCGGCCCGTGAACCTGCACGGGCCGCCGGTCGATCGAGGGAATGCAAGGCGCGGCTACCCCTTCCCTTTCTCCTTCTCCCAGCTGTCGCGCAGCGTCACCGTGCGGTTGTACACCGGCTTTCCCGCCGCGAGGGATGCGTTGGCGTCGTGCACGAAGTAGCCCGTACGCTCGAACTGGTAGCGCGTCCCCGCCTCATCCTTCGCCGTGCTCGGCTCGATGTACGCCACCGGCACCGTCACCAGCGACTGCGGATTCAGCACCGAGAGGAAGTCCTGCCCTTCGGGGACGTCGTCGGGATTGGGGACCGTGAAGAGGCGATCGTACAAGCGCACCTCGCACTCGATCGCGTGGCGCGCCGAAACCCAGTGGATCGTCCCCTGCACCTTGCGCCCGTCGGGCGCATTCCCGCCTTTGGTGGCGGGGTCGTAGGTGCAGTGCAGCTCGACGATGGTGCCTGACGAGTCCTTCACCACGTCGGTGCAGGTGATGAGGTAGCCGTAGCGCAACCGCACCTCGCGCCCCGGCGCGAGCCGGAAGAACTTCTTCGGCGGATCCTCCATGAAGTCGTCGCGATCGATCCAGAGTTCCCTCGAGAACGGGAGCGTGCGCGATCCTTCCCTGGGGACGTCGTACGGGTAGTACGGCGCGTCCAGCTCCTCCACCAGTTCGTTTGGGTAGTTCGTGATCACGACCTTGAGCGGCTTGAGGATGCACAGCACGCGCGGGACGCGCATGTTGAGGTCGTCGCGAATGGCATGCTCCAGCTTGGCCAGCTCCGTTCGCGCGTCGCTGCGCGCCACCCCCACGCTTTCGGCGAACGTCCGGATTGCCTCGGGCGTCACGCCACGGCGCCGCAACCCGGCAATCGTCGGCATGCGCGGGTCATCCCATCCATCCACGTGCCCCTCGTTCACCAGGCGCAGGAACTTCCGCTTCGACATCACCGTGTAGTCGATCTGGAGGCGCGCGAACTCCGTCTGCTCCGGGGGGCGCACGAAGCCGGCCTCGCGCACCAGCCAGTCGTAGATCTCGCGGTTGTCCTTGAACTCCAGCGTGCATAACGAGTGGGTGATCCCCTCGATGGCGTCGCTGAGCCCGTGCGCGAAGTCGTACAGCGGGTAGATGCACCACGCGTCGCCGCGGCGGTAATGCGGTGCCTTGCGGATCCGCAGCAGGATCGGGTCGCGCATGATCATGTTGGGGTGCGCCATGTCGATCTTCGCGCGCAGCACCTGCGCCCCGTCCTCGAACTCCCCCGCCTTCATGCGCGCGAGCAGGTCGAGGTTCTCGTCAGGCGTGCGGGCGCGAAACGGCGAATTGGTCCCCGGCGTCGTCACCGTCCCGCGCCCCTGGCGGATCTCCTCCTCGTCCTGCGAGTCGACGTATGCCTTTCCCTCCTTCACCAGCTTCACGGCGATGTCGTACAGCGCTTCGAAGTAGTCGGATGCGTAGAACTCGTTGCTCCACTCGAAGCCCAGCCATCGCATGTCGGCCTTGATGGCGTCGACGTACTTGATGTCCTCGGTGAAGGGGTTGGTGTCGTCGAAGCGAAGGTTGCAGGTGCCGCCGAAGTCGCGGGCCAGGCCGAAGTTGAGGACCAGCGACTTGGAGTGCCCGATGTGCAGGTAGCCGTTAGGCTCGGGGGGAAAGCGCGTGCAGATGGCGCGCCCGAACTTCCCCGAGGTGACGTCTTCCGCGACCATTTCGCGGATGAAGTTGCTGCGCGGCGCGGGCGCCGGCGCCGGCGCCGGCGAGGCCGGGGTGGCGGGAGCGGTGGGATCGTGGGTCACGGGAGATGCTCGGAGCCGTCAGGTCTGGTGATGCCAACCGGGTGGACCCCCTCAGGAGGCCACCCGGCGTCCCTTCCAAGCTAACGACTACTCCGGCGTGATCGCGAAGTCGATCAGCACTCCACCCACGAACGAAGCGGCGATCTTCTTTCCGTCCACCTTGTAGACGCGCTTCATCACCATCATCGACCCCTCCTTCACCTCGTTCGCCGAGTTGGCGGGGCCCAGCAGTGCCTCCACGTCGGCCACCGTCAGCCCCTTCTTGAGGGAGGCCACCGCCTGGGCGCTCCCCGTCGTGGGGGTGGGGGCTGCAACTCCCGAAGGGGTTGCCGACTTCTCGCTCGCGGCGGCGACCTTGATTCCGGGGATTTCGACGTACTGCGCCAGCGCCTCGGCCACGCCTTCGGGGGTGAGGTAGTAGGGCGGGATTCCGTTCTTGTAGCGGATGTTGAATCGCGACCCGCTCTCGGCGCGCTTCACGCGGAGGTTTGCTTCGCGCGCCTCGTTGGCCTGCGCCGCCTCGGCGCGCGCCTTCGAGTTCTCGCGTTCGCGCGCGCTTCGCACGTTGTCGAGCTCCTTCTCGAGCCGCTTTCGCTCGGTAGGGCCCTGTGCCTGCTTGATGCGTGCCCGCAGTGCCTTCTCCTCCGATGACTCGCTCTCCGTGGTCGCCGAGACCGATGAGGAGGAGTTCATGTGGTCGCCGAACGTCCCCCATCCACCGCCGCCGAGCTGGACTTCGATGTGCGAGTCCTTCTTGACGACGACCTTGGTGATCATCACCTGCTGCCCGGGCTTGAGCGCCGTCCCGTACTCCTTCATGCGGTTGGCGACGTCGCGCCAGTTCACCGCCATCTGGTCTTGGGGGAAGAGGTCGATGCCCTTGCTGGTGGCCGGCATGTCGACCTTCACCGTGACCTGCTTGCCTTCGAGCGCGGCGCGGAGTGCGGCTTCGTTCTGTGCGTGTGCGCCGTGCGACCAGGCGGCCTGCGCCGCCAGCGCCACGAGTACCCAGGGAGAGGTGCGCATGAGGGGGAGTGCCCGAGTGTGGATGGGGGGAGAACTTAGTGTCGGAGGTGCGCGGCGCTACGGGCGTGGCGGGGGGGGGGGTGGGGGTGGGGGGAGGTTACGAGGGGCGGTGGGTGGCCGACATGGGTGATCCGACCCAACTCGGGTTTGGTGGATTTAGCGGATTTGGGGTCAGTCAGAATGAAGCGACCGGCTCGCGGTCGTGGTAACGTGGGTTACGCCGCCGGACGAGCCGACGGACCAGAGCCACAACACGACGGAGCCGGTCGCCTATGTCACGTACAGTGCGCTA